>JAKAXS010000531.1 GCA_021816505.1 Pseudomonadota bacterium | reverse complement strand
GCGGAGCGTCTGACCGTGCTGGAGGTCGCGGCCCGCAGTGGCGCGAGCCGGCCTTCGGTGTGGCGGTGGCAGCAGCGCTTCGCCGAGGAAGGCGTAGATGGATTGCTGCGCGACAAGACACGCAAGCCCGGCAAGGCGCCGCTGCCACGAGCGACCATTGCGAAAATCCTGGCGCTGCCCTGCGGCAAACCGCCCAAAGCCGCAACCCACTGGACCGGACGCATGGTGGCCGAGGCCGTCGGTGTCAGTCTCAGCGCGGTTCAGCGCATCTGGCGCACCCATCGCTTGCAGCCGCACCGGATCAGAACCTTCAAGAAATCCAACGACCCGGCTTTCGCCGCCAAGGTCGAGGACATCGTCGGTCTCTATATGAACCCGCCTGCCCACGCCGTCGTCGTGTCGATCGACGAGAAGAGCCAAATCCAGGCGCTTGATCGAACCCAGCCCGGTCTGCCGCTAAAGCCCGGCAAGTGCGGCACTATGACCCACGACTACAAGCGCCACGGCACAACCACGCTGTTCGCCGCCCTCAATATTCTCGATGGCACCGTTCTCGGCCGATGCATGCCCCGCCACACCCATCAGGAATTCATCAAGTTCCTCGGCGCCGTCGAGCGCGCCGTGCCGGCAGGCAAGATCATCCACGCCATCGCCGACAACTACGCCACACACAAACATCCCAAGGTCCGCGACTGGCTGGCCGATCATCCGCGCTGGGTATTCCATTTCACACCGACCTCCGCCTCCTGGATCAACGCCGTCGAAAACTTCTTCTCCGTCATCACCCGACGGCGCATCCGGCGTGGCGTGTTCACCTCCGTCGCCGATCTCCAGGAGGCCATCCGAAGCTACATCCGCCAGCACAACCGAAGCCCCAAGCCTTTCGTTTGGACCAAGCCCGCCGACACCATCCTCGCCAAAATCAGCCGCATGCCTGTAGCGTCTGAATGAATCAGAACACTAGGAGAAATCTTGCTGCCGGGAGCCAGCGGAACCGAAATCCTCGTCGCGATCGGCCGACACCTTGCGGAGGACGGTCTCACCGCCACTGTAGTGCTAGACAACGCCCATCGAGTTGCAGCCGGCGATATCGCGCCCCTCATTGCAGCGTCGCCGCAACTGCGCTTCGTCCTGCTCGCTCAACCGAACGTCGCAATCGCCCGGCTCGAAGCCACGATCGGCGTATCGGCTGAGCCACTTCTCGGTTGGTCAAACGAAACCGCGGCGGCGGAAGGATCATCGCTCGGATGTCGCGGGGATTATGCCGACTATGAGCGCCTGCTGAAGCTCACGGCCGGCCTACCGCTTTATGTCCAAAACGCCCTCAAGATCGCCGCGGAATCATACGAGGGAGACGTCGACCGGCTCTGCACTGCACTCGAGGAGCGGACGCATATCGTCGAAACGGCACAAGAACTCATCCTTGCTGACGTGTTCGAGACCTTCAATGACAACGACCGTCGGGCGGTTGGTGCGCTCAGCCTGAGCGACGTTCCGCTCTCACAGGCCGAAGCTAGCAACATACTCAAGCGGACGTTCGGAATGGAGCCGGCCGACGCGGCGGCGGCTTTTCGTCGCCTCCGATCGAGCGGCTCGATTCAGATCTTCGGTGTCGATCGCTTCAAAATCCATGATGCGATCCGCCCGCTCGGGCGCGCATTCCTCGACGATCTCGGCGCTGTGGCGCTCAAGACGGCACGAGAGGCGATCCGTGACATCCTGACAGTCGCGCTGCCTATAGACCATGATCGTCAGCGGGTATTCCTGTTGCTTCGCATGTTCGTGGCCCTCGGAAACGTAAAGCCGTTGGTCGAGATGGCGACCGACGAGCTGTTTCATGAACTCGGCTACATGGAGGAGATTTCCGCCTACCTGACCCAAGCCGCCGCATCCGAGGATATCGCTCCCGAAGATCGATTTTGGGCGCTCGATGGCCTGGTATTCGCTCATTTTAAGGACGGCGACGACGCCGATATCCGAAACAAGCTCGACCGCATGGATGAACTTGTTCGGGAGAATGACCTCGGCCTCACCGAACGCCTCGCCATTGGAATGAAGCGCATGCTCTTTGCGGCGCGCGACAAGGACGTCGCAACTGTAAAGAAGACAATGAGCGAGTTGAGTCGCGTACTCCCACAGACGCCTCAGCACCTTCGCGTTGCGAAATATAACTACGCCCACGCGCTGTTTGAACTCGGCATGATGGATGAATGCGTTTCAGGCACCCTCGATCTGATCGTTGAATATTATGACCTGCTTGGCCTCCGGCTAGCCGACGTTATGGGCAACAACCCCGACAAGATCTTTCCGCTGCTCAAGGGCGAGCACAACCACACTGACGACCTTAAACACCTTGCCGATTCGCTTGATCTGCAATCGAAGGCGATCAAAGCGACCGGAAACAATCCGGGGCTGGCCCCCATCCACGCGATGAAGTTTTACTCGATGGCGCAATCGCTCGATTCCTTCGTGAGGGTCGGCCAGGAACTCGTCGACGACTTCATCGGGCGAAATGATTACATCGGCGCGCGCGACGTCATCGAACGAAATCTGATGCCAACAATCATGGGGCTTAAGCTCGCGGGCCGCATTATCCCGGTGCGCAGCCAGTACGCAGTCGTTCTTGCCTATTGCGGCGCATTCGACGAGGCAGACGCTGAGATGGCGCGTCTCGCGCCCTATGAGGGCGGCTTGGATGCGCGGGGGCAATGGGAGCTGCAGAATCAGCGGGCGTTGATCGCTCATCTGCGGGAGAATCCGCCGCCGCCGCAGTGGCAAATGCCTCCCCAACTAGGCCGTCCAAGGAAATAGCCAGTGCGTCGTTCGGGGTCGCTAGGACGCGATCCACCGCCGCAAAAAGTAGTCGGTCTCCTTCCGGCTTTTG
>JAKAXS010000530.1 GCA_021816505.1 Pseudomonadota bacterium | reverse complement strand
TATGTAAGCGCTCATGCTCGCTTCGGAGACGCCCACATTGCGGGCTATCTCGGCTGCGGAACGCACGCCGGCGTTGACACGCGCAACCTCGATATTTCGGCCGAGCGCCTGAAGAAGCTCCACTTCTGCTGCGCTTCGCTGCGGACGCCCTGTCATCGGATGGGGTTAACTTCGCCTGAATTGTGCACTGCAATACGTCCGTAATTCCTCAGGATTAGGTTTAGAATCGCTTGACTTTCGCCTTCGTATAAGGGAAAACATTCGGAGAAATACGAAAGCGCATAAGGACTATGGCACAAGCCCCGCAGAAATTGCACCCGGTATTTATCAAAGCCGAGCTCAGGGCGAGATTTGGCTCGATTTCTGAGGTCGCGGCCCGGCTGGGGCTGAGTCTTCAGACGGTCTCCGGTGCGATCCGTGAGCCTGGCAGGTCTTCAGTCGTCGAGCGTCGTGTCGCCGAACTCCTCGAAGTTTCGCCGAAGGATCTCTGGCCAGATCGGTGGGTCGATGATCGTACGCCTCGCCGTCGCCTTGCGCCGAAAATGAAGAGGAAATCAGCGTGACATCGGACATTCGAACGATCCCAATCGAAGAGATCGCGGTCTACGGCCGCTTGCGTGACGTCAGCGACGCCGAAGCAGACCGTATCGGCGCATCCATGCGTGACGACGGTCAGATCACACCTATCATGGTTTCGGAACAGCCGGACGGCCGTTTCCGGCTCGTCGCGGGTGCTCATCGTGTCGAAGGGGCGCGCCGTTACGGGCTGAAGCATCTTTCCGCAGTGGTGATCGAAGGATCACCCGACGAACTGCGCCTGCGTGAAATCGAAGAGAACCTCTACCGGCATGAACTGACCGCCTACGATGTGGCCGTCTTCATCGCTGAGCGCCGGGAGGTTTGGGAACGCCTTTTCGGTCCAGTAAAGCGCGGCGGCGATCAGCGATCAAAGGGACAAGTTTGTCCCCTTGGTGAGGCGCTGAGGCAACCCGGCTTCGTCAAGGCTACAGCCAAGACCTTCAATCTGCACCCGAAAGCCGTGAAGCGAGCGCTTCACCGACGCCACCACATTCAGCCAGAATTGTGGGCGCGCCTGAAGGGGGCGTCTGCGGCCCGAAACGCTTCATTCCTCGACAGCCTCGCTCGCGCCGAGCCGGACATACAGAGGAAAATCCTCAAGATCGTTGAGGTGCGCGGCTGCCCGTTTGAGGAAGCGTTCCGGATCGTGCGTCAGGAGAGCGCGACGCCGGAGCCCATGCCCAACCTCCGGACGGTCAAGAGCGCGTGGGCAAAGGCAGACAATACGGAACGCCTCGCGATTGTCGCCTTCATCCAGGCCGAATCCAAGAAAAAGGGAGGCAAGTGATGCGTGAAATCCTGCCAACTTGGTTCTGGTGGTGCGTCGGGCTTTGGGTTTTGGCGCTCATTCTGTTTCCGCAAGAGATCTTCGCCGCCGTCCGATATGTGTCCGTTCCCTTCTATGCGCTCGGCTTGGCGCTGGGAGGCCACTGATGCCTGAAATGACAATAGAGGAGCGCATCCGGAAACTCGGGATCGCGCAGCGTGCTTCAACGGCGCCCGACGCCGAGAAGGCCGAAATCGCAGAGCGCGCCGAACGACTGAAAGAGGCGTGTCGAATTGCCGGAGGGGCGACCGTTGTTGCGCGCAAGATCGGCATGCCGATGCCAACTCTGAACAATTACCTGGGCGGCCGCGACATGAAGGCATCCGCGATGGTGCGTTTGGCTCAAGCTGCCGGCGTTTCGGTCGAATGGCTCGCGACTGGTGCGACCACCCCAACGTCAAATTTGCATACTAATCGGGATGAACGACTGCTCGTGGACGTGGATGCGATCGCAGGCGCCGTCGCGTCTGCGCTGGCCCGGAAGCTCTCTGTCTGATGGGCGCAGATCTCCATCGTGAATGGCTTTCCGCGACGGAGATCGCTGCGCTCGCGCTACCGGGGATGCCAATTCGACAGCAAGGCGTTTGGAAGCTAGCCCAGCGCGAAGGCTGGGATCGCACAGACAAGGCGCGCCGCCGTAGCGGCCGCGGAGGCGGCACGGAATACCACATCAGCCTTCTGCCAGAGAGCGCGCAGGCCGCGCTCCTGGCGATGCGCCAGGCACAGGCGTCTGACGAGGCGCCTGCGCCCGCAGCGGCAGATCCCCAGCCGAAGACGCGCCGCATTGATGACGATGGCCGCACCGAGCTCTGGGCGTGGTTCGAACGGCAGCCGCAACGGAGCAGGGACGAAGGGCGACGGCGCCTCGCGGCTCTTCAGCGGATCGACGCGCTGGAGCGCGAGATGGTGACGACGGATGCCGTGCGCGCTGTCGCCGCGGAATTCGATGTTGGCGCCTCCACGATCTACGGTTGGATCGAGCGCACACGCGGCGTGCGACGCGACGACTGGATGGCGGCTCTTACCCCCGCGAAACGCGGTGGCGCGCGGCAGAAGATCGAGATCGACGAGAACGTCTGGGGCGTATTCTACGCCGATTACATGCGCCTGGCGGAGCCCAGCTTCGAGAGCTGTTACCGCCGCACTGAGGCGATCGCGCGCGAGCAGGGCTGGACGATGCCCGCGGCCCGGACACTGCGCCGCCGCGTCGACGAGCTGCCGCGCCCGACGGTGATTCTCGCGCGAAAGGGCGAAGACGCGCTCAAGCGGCTGTATCCGGCCCAGGAGCGTGACCGCTCCCACTTCCATTCGCTGCAGGCGGTGAACACGGACGGCCACAAGTGGGACGTCTTCGTGAAATTCGAGGACGGCACCATCGGGCGGCCGCTGACGATCGCTTTCCAGGATCTCTATTCGGGCAAGTTCCTCGCCTGGCGCACAGCCAAATCCGAGAACAAGGACTCCGTTCGGCTCGCCTTCGGCGACATGAT
>JAKAXS010000529.1 GCA_021816505.1 Pseudomonadota bacterium | reverse complement strand
GCGTATGGGAGTTGGAAATCGCGGTGATGCGCGAGCCTGGATATCGCTCCGCCATCCACAGCGTCAGAGAACCCCACCCACAGCCGAGCTCCAGAATACGTTGGCCGTCCTGTAGCCCGGCATGCCGGCACGTCAATTCCAGCGCTCGCGCTTCGGCGGCACCAAGGTCGTCGCCCGGCTCGTAGTAGCAGGAGGAATACTTGCGGTGAGGGCCGAGCACCTGCTCGAAGAACGCGGCCGGCACCTCGTAGTGTTGCGCATTGGCGGCACCGGTGTGCTCGGCGATCGAGAATTGGCGCATGGCTTGCGCGAATTCGGCAGTTTGCCGCGCCGTATGCTGCCGCAGCGAATGATCCGTCCGGCCGACGAGATAGCGGATCGCGGCCGACGTAACCGCGTCGGGAAGAGGGCAGCGCTCCGCCAAGGCGACTGCGGTCGCGATCATGTCAGATCCGTACAAACGGCTGCAGGAGCCATCCGACGAACCCCTTCAGCCGCAACAGCCCGTCCATGGCCACGAGACAGATGCACACGTCACCGTCCTCGACGATCGGCTGATGTTCGACCGAACCGTCGGCCTCTTCCAGGTCGCCTACGGCAAACCTGCCGCCACCGTGCGAGAAGGCGCCCTGCAGAACCAGTGTCAGCTCGGTACCGCTGTGCGTGTGGTCCGGCAGGCTGGTGCCGGGTTCGGCCTTCAGCAGAAACAGTCGCGCTTCGCCGCGCGCCGCGCTGGCCAGCGGACGGACGTGGACGCCCGGTCCGACCCAACGCCATGGTCCATCCTGATACGTGGTGAGAACGGTGCGCAGATCGACGTCGGCACGCGTCGGCACGGCGGTCCTGCGGCTGTCGTCGGCGCCGTGCAGCACGATGTCGAGCATCTTGTCGCCGGCCGCCATCGTCAGCGGTGCGGGCTGCACGTCATCCAGCATGGCGCCGCCAGTCTCTTCGAAGCCGCGAACCAGGGTGGCGCACTTCGCGCAACGGTGGACGTGGGCCCCGACGACGAACGCGCGGCCCTTGTCGATCGAGCCGAACGCGAACGAACTCAACGTCGCCAGATCAGGGTGGTGCGTGATTTTTGCCGCTTTTTTGATCGTCGTCATTTGAGATCCTCCAGGATCTCGCGAAGCAGAATGATGGTGCGGCGCATGCGTGATTTCACCGTTCCGAGCGGAATGTTCAAAGCCTGGGCGATCTCCGAATGCGGACGATCTTCGAAGAACGACAGCCGCAGCAGTTCGGTCTGTTCCGGGCTGAGGCCGTTGAGCGCGAGTTTGAGCCGCTCGGCCCGCTGCATCGCGTTCAGCGCCTGATCCGGTCGTTCAACCTCGTCCTCGCCTAGGATTTCCAGCTGCGATTGCGCGTTTACCGCCAGCTTTTCCTTACGCAGAACGTCGATGCGTAAATTGCGGGCGATCGTGAAGATCCACGTCGCGGCACTGGCGCGTTCTGCATCGAACAGCGTTGCCTTGCGCCAGACCGTAAGCAGCGTCTCTTGGGCCAGTTCTTCCGCGAACGCGTCATTGGCACCCGAGCGCATCATGAACGACTTCACGCGCGGGCCAAAATAGGCAAACAGCATCATGAACGCGTGGCGGTCCTGCGTGGCCGCCACCCGTTCGATCAGACGTGCATGGTTACGCGACGCGTTATCGACCATGGAGAGGTAACGTCGGCGGGCAACACGTGGCCCTGAGTGGCTGAATGAACACTGCATCCGAACGAGCGCCCCTGAGTATCGCAATCACCGGCTGAGGATCGCGCATCAAAATTTCTCTCCGTTTGCCAATGATACGGCCGCTGGTGCACACTGGATCGCATGATCCAACAGCAATGTTTAGCCGTATGCCAGAGGCAAAGGCAGACTGTACTGGGGATTGCGGTGCGGTCTGTGCAACTAATGCCTGGGACAGGCGCTTCGTGGGCGGCATAGAATTTGAAGTCGGAAGCGGGCAGGGGAAGTCAGATTACTGAAGAGTACCACACGCTTTCTCGCAGGTTGCGCATCGCTGTTGTCGGCTCCGGAATATCCGGATTGTCCGCCGCATGGCTGCTCGCGCGAGCCCATGAGGTCACCGTGTATGAGGGCGCAAGCCGCATCGGTGGCCACACGAACACCGTATCAGTCCCCACAGCGAATGGCTCCGCCGCCGTGGACACCGGCTTCATCGTTTATAATGAGGCGGCCTATCCCAATCTCACGGCGTTGTTCGCCCATCTAGGCGTTGCAACGCGGCCGTCGGAGATGTCGTTTGCCGTCTCCCTCGCCGATGGTGCGCTGGAGTACAGCGGGACAAACCTGAATGCCCTCTTCGCGCAACGGCGCAACCTCGCGCGGCCGCGTTTCTGGTCGATGCTGCGCGACATCCGCCGCTTCTATCGCGATGCGCCGGTCGCGGCAGCCGATCTCGACGACAGCGTGACGCTTGGCCGGTTCCTGGCGGACGGCGCCTATGGCGCAGCATTCCGCGACGACCATCTCTTGCCGATAGCTGCGGCCATCTGGTCGGCTCCAGCCCAGACGCTCCTCGACTACCCGGCCCGGGCCTTCATCGCCTTCTGCGCGAACCACGACCTGCTGCAGATGACCAGCCGCCCGGCCTGGCGCACGGTGGTCGGTGGCAGCAGCATGTATCTCGCCCGGTTGACCGACACTTTCGCGCACCGCATCAAGACCGGCTGCGCCGTGACCGGCCTGAGCCGGTCGCGCAGCACCGTGACGGTGCGAGACAGCGAGGGCGGCAGCACGGACTTCGATCACGTCGTTCTCGCCTGCCATGCGGACGAAGCGCTGGCGCTGCTGAGCGACGCCGACGAAGGCGAAACCAGGCTGCTTGGTGCGTTCGCCTACAGCCGCAACGAAGCGGTTCTCCACTCGGATGCACGCCTCCTGACCAGG
>JAKAXS010000528.1 GCA_021816505.1 Pseudomonadota bacterium | reverse complement strand
CGCACCTCGTCAAGGAAGGTGCGGCCGCTTCGGGTGTCAGACCATTGGGAGAAGGTCTGGGCTAGTCACCGGAAGGTCGTCTATTGCTTCTCCATGAAGGCCGTCGGATCGACAGCCTTGGAGTCCTGCCTCAGCTCGAAGTGTACCTGAGGCTGATCCACCGGACCAGTCTTACCGGCTTTTGCGATCACGTCACCGCGTGCCACCTTCTTCCCGCGCGTCACCAACAGATCCTCGTTGTGCGCGTAGGCGGTGACCCAACCGTTGTCATGACGCAGCAGCACCAGCTTGCCGTAGGCTTTCAACTCGTCGCCGACGTAGATCACCTCGCCGCTCTCGGCCGCATGAACGTCGGTCCCGAGGGGGACAGACAGGTTCACGCCGTCGTTGTGCGTGCCGTCGGGCCGGGGGCCGAACTGCGAAATGATTCGGCCTTGCACCGGCCAGCGCAGGCCGCTCGTCGATGCCGATTTCTCACCGGCCTGGGCCTTGCTGGGTTCGCTGGCAGCAGGCGCCGCATCGGTCGCCGTCGCCGGCTCGATAGCGGCGACCTTCGTCTCCGCGGCAGCCGGCGCAGCCGGTGTCGAAGCAGCCGGCTCCGACGCGCTGACCACGGGCGCCGACGTGACCGATTCAGCAGACGGAGTCGCGGCCGGAGCGGAGGCAGGCGCAGCGGCGTTCAGCACATTCGGCGTCTCCGCCGACGTGTTGGCGACCGTCTCTACCTTCGCTTCGCCGGGCCTGCTCGCGGCACCCTCGGCATGCGGGACGGGGATATGCGTCCCGGTCTGCGCGAGCGACACGCCAGTCCTTGCACGCGTGCCCGGCATGGACGACGCGGCCGGGATCTTCAACACCGTGCCAGGACGGATCTTGCGCACGTTGGCGTCGGTGATGCCGTTCGCCTGCTGCAGCTCGGCGTAGTTCACCTTGTGCTGGCGCGCGATCGTATACAGGCTGTCGCCCGGCTTCATCGTGTACGTGCCCTGGCCGTCGCCTGCGTCGGCAGGTGCCTCGGCAGCGGCCGTGTCCGCCGGGGCGGCACTCGGCGTGGCAGCGGCAGCCGGCGGCGGCGTCATCGCCACGTTCATCTGCGTGGCCTGGCGCGAACCGGACGGGATCGTCAGGCGCTGACCGGGCTTCAGGCTGTGATGCTTGAGATCGTTCGCGGCCATGATCTCGTTGACCTTCACGCCGTGCTGGCGCGACAGGCTGTAGAGCGTATCGCCTTGCTTCACCTCGACAGTGTCGCCACTAGCTTCGGTGTAAGCCGCGGTTTCTACGCGCGGTGCCGTCCGCGACCGGCGGGGAGCCGCATCGTACGGCTTGGCGCTGACGCTATCGTAACCGCTGTCGTAGGAACGCGACGGCGGCGCGCGATCGTAAGAGCGCGGGCCTGAATCATAGGCGTTCTGCGTCGGCGGCAGTTCGGCGACGCGGACGTCGCCCCCGCTCGGGCGGCTGTCCGCCATCGGCGGCTGATGGGAGGCGCCGTCGGCATCACCCAGCAAGCCCGCGCGCGGCGGTGCTCCGTAGACATTGGCAGGCGGAATGGGAATGCTGCTGGTCTGGTTGGACGAGAAACCGGCGGAGGCCGGAACGTCGAACCGGGCGACATCAGCGCTGCAACCGGCAGCGAAAACACTTGCTGCGACCGGCATGAGAACGCGGGACACCCGCGTCATTGACTTGAAAATCGGCATGATACGCACCCTCTACACGCATCATCTATTAACCCTTAACGCGTTAAAGACTCGTTAACGGCCGATTCGATTTGCGCGCCCTGCTTAAGGTCCGCGTGAACTTTGAAACGATCCGAAAGCGTCTCCGTCGCGAAACGAAGGCCGCCACACCATTGATGATGTACGCCGCGATCGTGGTGCCATCGCGGGCGAATTTCGTCGCAAGAATGATTTGGCGCGGATTGGTTAGCCGGAGGTTTTCGCGGCGGCAGTCGCGTCCTCGAACACGGCACTCAACGTCTTGCGCGTCGCGGCATGCGTCAGGTTCATCGACAAGGGCGTGATCGAAATCAAGCCGTTGGCGATGGCCCAGAGGTCCGTCCCCTCGGGCGGATCGGAACGGCGGCGTTCGAAGCCGATCCAGAAATACGGATCGCCCCACGTATCGGCACGCTCGTCGATCAACAAACCGCCTTGGTCCCGCCGCCCTTGCGTCGTGATGCTGATGCCGCCGACAGCTTCCGGCGCCAGCGGCGGGAAGTTGACGTTCATCAGCACGCCCGGCTGCCACTCCGTCGCCAGCAGCTTTCGGACGAGCGCGGCTCCATGCTCCAGCGGCGTATTCCAGTGGATGCGCCCCTCGGGGTCGAAACCCGTGGTCAGGCTCATCGCGATCGAGCGGACGCCCAGCAGCGTGCCTTCCATCGCGCCCGCGATCGTGCCCGAGTACGTGACGTCCTCGGCCAGGTTGGCGCCGTGGTTTACGCCCGACAGCACCAGATCCGGCGCCTTGTCCTTCAGCACGTGGCGCACGCCAATGCACACGCAGTCGGCCGGCGTGCCGCGCACCGCGAACGTGCGCTCGTCGATTTCGCGATAGCGCAACGGCACCTGCAGCGTCAGGGCGTGCGAGGCGCCCGACTGGTTTTGCTCCGGCGCCACGACCCACACATCGTCCGTCAGCTGCTGCGCGATCTTGGTCAGAACGCGCAGCCCCTGCGCCCCTGCACCGTCGTCATTCGTCACCAGAATTCGCATCTTCGTCACACCACGTAGGTTGGGTCGAGCCCCCTTGTGAGACCCAACGTGTTCTGGGTTGTGCCTTAGACTGTTGGGTCGCGCTACGCTTGACCCAACCTACGCCCAACCCTCCCCGTCACGCGGGGTGATCTCTTCTCCCTCTCCCCGTTCTTACGGGGAGAGGGTTAGGGTGAGGGGCAAGAT
>JAKAXS010000527.1 GCA_021816505.1 Pseudomonadota bacterium | reverse complement strand
CACCAAGGTCAGCGCCGCGCCGAGCAGCGCGGTGATGGCTAGAAAAGCCACGGCGAAACTCTGGCCGTAGCGCTCGAACAGGCGGGGAAACACGAACACGCCCAGCGCCGCCCCCAGCCGGCCGGCGGTGACGCTGAGGCCCTGCACCAGCCAGCGCACGCGCGTGGCTGCCATTTCCACGCCCAGCATGCCGGCGCCGCTGATCGAGCCCGGCCCGGCCTGGTTGAAGAAGGGGTCGCCTCAAAAAGCTGACGGAAAATAAAGCACGGTAGGCATCCGGCGAGACATTTGGTGCAACTCACCAAACAGAAAAGTCGTACGTTTAGCGTTCTCCTGGTTCTAACTTGAGGGCTGCAGAACTGTGTGATTGCTTTGCTCGTTCTTTTTCTTATTATACCATACCCCCCTATCTTATCGATCTAATCGAACACCCATGGGTCACACTGTCCGCGAGAAAGCCAAATTACTGGGCCGCGTGCGCCGCATTCGCGGCCAAGTGGAGGCGCTGGAGCGCGCGCTTGAAGCAGAGAAGGGATGTTCGGAAATCCTTCACCAGATCGCCGCCGTAAGAGGCGCCATGAACGGGCTGATGACGCAAGTGATCGAGGATCACATTCAGACGCACATCGCTAACCCAGCTATCACCAGCGATGCCGAACGCAGCAAGGGCGCCGATGAGCTGATCGACGTGATCCGCGCGTATCTCAAATAACCGAAGGATTCGCCATGAGCCTGCAACACGATCACTCCCATTCGTCTGATCTAGCTGACCAAGCGTTGAACCACACCACGGCCCCGGCCGCACATGGCCATGACCACGATCATGATGAGGATGGTCACCATGATCATCACGACCATGCCTTCGAATGGCCGGAGATGGTCCGTATCGCTCTCGTTGCCCTGGCGGCGGCGGCCGTGTGGTTCCGACTGTGGGAGCCGGTGCCGGCCATCAGCATTATCGGTGTTGTCGGCTTGCTGATCGGCGGCTGGCCGATCTTCAAGGAAGCCTTCGAGAACCTCATCGCCAAACGAATGACGATGGAGCTTTCCATGTCCATCGCCATCGTCTCGGCGGCGGCTATTTCCGAATTCTTTACTGCACTGGTGATCACGCTGTTCGTACTGATGGCCGAAGTGCTCGAAGGCATGACCGTTTCACGTGGGCGCCGCGCGATCCGTGATCTGCTGGACTTTCTGCCGCGCGCAGTGTCCGTCCGCCGTGACGGCAGCGTGGCGGAAGTCGATGCCGATGCGCTGGCGGTTGGCGATGCGGTCTTGGTGAACCCGGGCGGTCGTATCCCCGTAGACGGCACCGTGATCGCCGGTCACTCGTTCGTCGATCAGGCCCGCATTACTGGCGAGTCAATGCCATTGGAGAAGATGGTCGGCGGCGCCGTCTTCGCCGGCTCTATCAATCAATCCGGGGCACTGGAGATCCGTGCCGAGCGAATTGGGCGCGACACCAGCTACGGCAAGATCATCGAAGCGGTGGAGCAGGCCGAGCGCTCGCGCGCTCCAGTGCAGCGCCTGGCCGACCGGTTGGCGGGATACTTGGTCTACTTCGCGCTAGGTGCGGCGGTGCTGACCTACTTGTTGACCCGCGACATCCGCGCGACGATTTCGGTGGTCATCGTGGCCGGCGCATGCGGTATTGCGGCAGGCACGCCGCTGGCGATCCTCGGTGCCATCGGTCGCGCTGCGCGCGCCGGCGCCATCGTCAAGGGCGGGCTGTTCCTCGAACAACTCGGCCACGTGAATACCGTCGTCCTGGACAAAACCGGTACCCTCACTTTCGGCCAGCCGGAGGTGCGCGCGCTCATCCCTGCCGCCGGAGCGGACAGCACTGCACTACTCGATGCGGCCGCCGCAGCCGAGCTGCGTTCCGAACATCCGCTGGGCAAAACAATCGTCGCTTATGCCCAAGCCCAAGGGCGCTCGCCACAAGAGCCCCAGCGTTTCGGCTACACGCCGGGCCACGGCATCGATGCCACGGTGGACGGCGCGCTGGTATTGGTGGGCAATCAGGCGCTGATGCGCGATCACGGCATAGCGGTGCCTGGCGATCTCTTGGCTGAGCACCCGGAGGCGTCCGAGGTGTTCGTGGCGCGTGCAGGCACCTTGCTGGGCGCTATCGTCATTGCCGACAGCGTGCGCCCGGAGGCTCGCCAAGCCATCGCGGCGATTCATGCGATGGGGATCAAAACCGTCCTCCTGACGGGCGACGCGAAGCCCGTTGCGGATGCGGTCGCCAGACAGTTGGGAATCGCCGAGGTCGCGGCTAATTTGCTACCCGAAGACAAACGTCAGCGCGTCAAGCGCTTGGTCGCTGATGGCCGCATAGTGACGATGGTCGGCGATGGTGTGAACGACGCGTCGGCGCTGATCGAAGCCCAGGTCGGCGTAGCCATGGGTTCCGGAACCGACGTGGCGCGCGAGAGCGCTGACGTGGTTCTGCTGGACAATGATCTGGTGAAGTTTGCCGAAACGCTGACTATCGCCCGGCGCACCCGTCGGATCATCTGGGCGAACTTTGCAGGCACGATCGGAGTGGACGCGCTGGGCATCGGACTGGCCGCGTTCGGCCTGCTCAATCCGTTGGGCGCTGCGTTCATACACGTCGCTTCGGAATTGGCGTTCATTCTGAATTCGGCACGCCTGCTTCCGGCTCGGTCAAGTAGCCCGGAAAGCGCGAAGCAAACATTGTCGTCGCTGGAAACCGCCGGGCGCATGCCCGGTTAGGTTATGCCTCAACCTGACGCCTGCGCGCGGAATTCACGGCGGCGGCAGATTCGTCCGTCGGACAGCTGTCGCTTGACTCGGGAGTACGCTCCAAGGTCTACGATGACGACATCGGCATTCCGTTTGTCCTCAATCTGGCTCCGGAGGCGTCGCAGGCCTTGCTGCGGA
>JAKAXS010000526.1 GCA_021816505.1 Pseudomonadota bacterium | reverse complement strand
GCCCTCGACGATGTGCAGCGTGATGTCCGGGAAGGTTTCGCGGCAGCGGCGCACCAGCGGCCCCGTCAGCACCCAGCCAATCGACGGCGGCATAGCGATCACCAACCGGCCCTGCGGCGTTGCGCGCAGGGCGGTGATTTCCGTCTTCGCGCGGTTGACGTTGTCGAGCGTCGAGCGCGCGTAGCTGTTCAGGATCTTGCCCGCTTCGGAGAGCACGATGCCACGGCCGTTGCGGTAGAGCAGCTCGACGCCGAGTTCCGTTTCGAGCAGCTTGATCTGGCGGCTCAGGATCGGCTGGGCGACCGACAGGACGACGGCCGCCTTGGAAAAGCTTCCTGCTTCGGCGACGGCCACAAAATAACTGAGCTGCTTGAGTTCCATCCCCTTGAGTTCCATCCCCGTGTCGGCGCTGGTCCGGGCCGGACGGCACAAGGCGTCCATGGGCAAGTGTGCCTCATTCGGCACCGCTCCACCAGTCAGCGTGAAGAGTTTGGCCGACGGTGCCATGATGGCGCTCGACGCTGGGGCGGATCAGCGTTGGACGAAGGGATTGGCGACTTCGCCCACCGTGTCGAACCAGACGCTTTTCTCCTGCAGGTATTCGCGGATCGCGGTCAGGCCGCTTTCCCGGCCGATGCCGGAGCGCTTGTAGCCGCCGAAGGGCGAGAGATAGCTGGTCGCGCGGTAGCTGTTAACCCAGACGGTGCCCGCTTCCAGCTTTTCCGACATCTGGAAGGCGGTGCCGATGTTCTGCGTCCACACCCCTGCGGCGAGGCCGAACTGGGTGTCGTTGGCGATCTCCAGCGCCTCCTCCTCGTCCTCGAAGGCGATGACGGACAGCACGGGGCCGAACACTTCCTCCTGCGCGATGCGCATGTTGGGTTTGACGCCGGTGAAGACGGTGGGTTCGACGAACCAGCCGTTGCCGCATTCCGGGCGGCTGGCGGGGCCGCCGCCGAGGACGCAGGTCGCGCCTTCGGTCTTGGCGATCTCGATATAGTCCAGCACCTTGGCGCGCTGCGGCCGCGTCGTGATCGGGCCGACCTGCGTCGTGTCGAGCGCGGGGTCGCCCATGCGGGCGGCCCTGCCGAGCGCCACCAGCTTGCCCACGAATTCGTCGTGGATCGGGCGATGCACCAGCGCGCGCGAGCCGGCGATGCAGGTCTGGCCGGTGGCGGCGAAGATGCCCGCGACTGCGCCGCGCACCGCGTTGTCGAGCGAGGCGTCCTTGAACACGATGTTCGCCGACTTGCCGCCGAGTTCGAGCGTCACCGGCTTGATGCCGCGGGCCGCGAGGGAATAGACGTCCGCGCCGGTGCGGTCGCCGCCAGTGAAGGCCACCTTCGCGACGCGCGGGTGCGTGACGAGCGCCTCGCCGATCTCCGCGCCGAAGCCGGTGAGGATGTTCACGACGCCTGGCGGGAAGCCCGCCTTCTCGAACAGCTTGCCGAATTCGAGGGCGGAGACGGAGGAGAATTCGGACGGCTTCCAGACGACCGTGTTGCCGGCTGCGAGCGCCGGCGCGAGCTTCCAGGTAGCCAGCATCAGCGGAGAGTTCCAGGGCGTGATCGCGGCGACGACGCCCAGCGGCTCCTCGCGGGTAAAATTGACCATGCCAGGCTTGTCGATCGGAATCACCCGGCCTTCAATCTTGTCGGCGAGGCCGCCGAAATAGTGGAACCACTGTGGGATGTAGCGGAGCTGCGCCCGCATCTCGGTGATGAGCTTGCCGTTGTCCTGCGTCTCGATCGCCGCGAGACGGTCGGCATCGGCGGCGATCAGATCGGCTAGCCGCCGCAGCAAATGGCCGCGCGCCGTCGGGTTGAGGCCGCGCCAGGCCGGGCCGCGGAACGCCCTGTGGGCGGCCGTCACCGCCCGGTCGACATCATCCGCGCCAGCACGCGGAACGAGCGCCCATGCCGCCCCGAGATAGGGGTTCTCGGTCTCGAAGGTCTGACCGCCGGCGGCCGGAACCCACGCGCCGTCAATCAGCATCTCGTAGATCTGCATGGACACTCGCTCCCTTTTGCGGCTTATTTGCCAGCGTCGTACTCGTTGAGCGCCTCGCGCGCGACGCGGAAGGAATCGACGCCCGCCGGGACGCCCGCGTAGATCGCGACCTGCATCAGGATCTCGCGGATTTCCTCGCGGGTGACGCCGTTCCGGATCGCGCCCTTCACGTGCATTTTCAGCTCGTGCGTGCGATTCAGGCAGCTCAGCATCGCGATGTTGAGCATGCTGCGGGTCTTGTGCGGCAGCTCCTCGCGGCCCCAGACGGCGCCCCAGCAATACTCGGTGACGAGTTCCTGCATCGGCTTGTTGAACTCGTCCGCCGAGGCGAAAGATTTTTCGACGAACTCCGCGCCGAGCACCTTCTTGCGGATTCCGAAGCCGCGGTCGAACACCTCTTTACTCATCGATGGAGTCTCCTTTCGTCGGTTGTTCAGCCCTTGATCACGACGCCGGCCCATTCCTCGACCACCTTGGCGATCGAGGTGAAATCGGAGTCCGCGCCGAATTTGGCCTGGGTGATGGCAAGCATCTGGCGCACCGCCGCGCCCGCGACCATTGGGACACCCATCGCTTCCGCTTCGTCGATGCAGAGCCGGACGTCCTTGTACGAAAGGCCGGTCGCGAAGCCGAAGTCGAAGGTCCGCGGCAGGACGGAGCGCGGAAACTTGTCCTGGGTCGCGCTGTTACGGCCGCTCGAGACGTTGATGATGTCGATCAGGATTTTGGGGTCGAGGCCCGCCTTCACGCCCATCGTCACGGCTTCGGAGGTGATGACCAGCGCCGAGGCCGCCAGCAGGTTGTTGGCCAGTTTCGCTACCTGGGCGAGACCAGCCTTTTCGCCGACGTAGAACACCTTGCCGAAGTTCTTGAGCATCGGCTCGACTTCGGCATAGGCTC
>JAKAXS010000041.1 GCA_021816505.1 Pseudomonadota bacterium | reverse complement strand
GAGGTCGCGCGTCCCTCTCCACGTCATGGCCGCCCTTGAGGCGGCCATCCAGGAGTTCTAGGTGAGCCGCTGAACGCCCAAGCGCCCGCTAGCCCTTCTGCAGCATCTTCAGCACCTGATCGTGGATGCGTTTGTCGCCCGAGGCGACGATGCGGCCACCGTCGGTGGCAGGTGCGCCGTCCCAGGTCGTGATCACGCCGCCCGCACGCTCGATGATGGGGATCAGCGCCACCACGTCGTAGGACTTCAGCCCCGTTTCGATGATGATGTCGACGAAGCCCGACGCCAGCAGGCAGTAATTATAGCAGTCGCCGCCGAAACGCGTCATGCGCGCCGCGTTGCTCACGCGGCCGAACGCGTCTTCATGGCCTTTCACGAGCTGCGGCGCCGTGCAGGTCAGGATCGCTTCGGATAGTTTCAGGCCCGTGCGGCTTTTGATGCGCCGCGTGCTGCGCCCTTCCTGGCGCCAGAAGGCCCCCGCGGCACTGCCCCAGAAGCGCTCCTGCGTGAACGGCTGCGCCATCATCCCGACGGAGGCGTTGGCGCCGTCCATCAGGCCGATCAGCGTTCCCCACATCGGCTGGCCGATGATGAACGCACGCGTGCCGTCCACGGGATCGAGCACCCAGCGGTACCGCGCCGTCTCGTTGCGCGATCCGAACTCTTCGCCGATCACGCCGTGGTCCGGGTACGTCTTCGCGATCAGCTTCGACATGGCCCGTTCCGCGTTGCGGTCGGCCACGGTGACGGGGTCGTAGTCCTCGGTCGACCCCTTGTCCTGGACCGCGATCACCTTGCGGAAGTGGGGCATCGCGGCCTTCGCCGCCTGGTCCGCCAGTAGATGGGCGAACGCGACGAAAGCTTTATCGGATACTGGAAGTTGTTTTGGGCTGGCCATAGATGTCGATCGATGAGTTATTTGAATTGGCAGGGTAATTATCACCAGTCGATAAAGTCATCTAGAGCAAATGCACCATTCATCTAAAGTTGATGTGGCGAGCCAGCACCATATCCACCTCATTTGCTCGCCTTAGAAGTGTCATCAATTGTTTCTTAGAACGAACGGGCGCATACATTGTGTGCAGTTGCGGTGACGCTTCATCACAACTGCAGCCCATACGGGCGTTTCCTCCCTAGACTTGGGCCGTTCGTTCGCGAGCGGCCTCTTTTATTCAGTGACGACTTAAATTAACCGCTGAATGCTGCTTTAGCAGCCATAGGTCTGAAAAACTTACCTCTTCGCTGCCGTACTAGCAGCATTGCAAAAAATGCAATTGAGATTTGTGCGCCGCACGCGCTATTGTTGCGGTGCGTCATCGACGACGAGCTCGTCGGTCTCGCAGCCCTCCTTGGGCGTTTCCTCCCTAGACTTGGGCCGTCCAGACTCCTGGATGGCCCTTTTTCTTGGGAAAAGCCGTGGAGCTGCAACCTATTCAGCGGCCGCCCGGCGTTCCATCAGCCGGGGCATCTCGCTGAAAATCTGGCCCGCGAGCGACAGCAGGTCTTCGCGAAGGTGGTCGAACCCGGCGGTCGGCACCAGCGATGCCTCGTCGATGTACAGCCCGCGATTGATCTCGATCTGGATCGCATGCACGCCACGGCTCGGCCGCCCGTAGTGCTCCGTGATGAAGCCGCCCGCATAAGGCCGGTTGGCTTGGGAGTCGTATCCCAGACCGCCGATCGCCTCGCGCAGGCACCGCACCAGCCGCGGATCGCACGACGAGCCGTAGCGGTCGCCGATCACGAAGTCGGGCCGCGCCGGCCCCGGATGGCCCAGCAGCGACGACGGCATCGAATGACAATCGATGAGGATCGCGTACCCGAACGTCCGCCGCGTGTTCTCGATCAGCGAGGCCAGCATGGCATGGAACGGCTTGTACAGCCGGTCGATCCGCTGCATCGCCTCGCTGAGCGCGATGCGCCGCGCATAGATGTCTTCTCCGTCGGCCACGATACGGGGGATCGTGCCGAGACCGCCCACCACACGCGCCGTTTGCGCATTGGCGAAGTCCGGCAGCGGCTCGGCAAACAGCTGCGGATCGAGTTCGAACGGCTCCCGGTTGGCGTCGATGAACGCCCGCGGGAAGCGCGCCGCAATCAGGGGCGCACCAAGCTCCGCCACGCCGGCAAACAACTCGTCGACGAAGCAATCCTCGCTCTTGCGCAGCGAAAGGGCGTCCAGCCGTGACTGCGTAAGGAACGCCTGCGGATAGATCCGGCCCGAATGCGGCGAGCAGAACACGAATGGTGCCGTATGCTCACGCGGATACAGCACCTCGAACGGAGGAACCAGTTCGCTCAGCGGATCGGCAGACGTGGCAGACATCGTATCGTCAACTCGCGGGAAGCAGTCTTTAAGTGATCTCACGTAGAGTGTGCCTATCGAGCGGGGTAAAGTCCACGCTGCGGCTCGCCGTCGCGCACATCTCTTGCGGTTCAAGGTCGCCTTGCACCAGCCGCGGCGGTGTCGCATGACTGATGCAAAAGCGCCGCGCGGAGATTATGCTTCATCGTCCATTTACCAAAGTGGCGCCAGAATCCGCTGGCAGGCCGTATCAGTGTAGATAAGTTCAACCGGTTCGTAATCCTATGACTGCCAAGCCGTCACGAGTACCAATGTCCCGCATTCTTCTCGCCGAAGACGACGATTCCATGCGGGGGTTCCTGGAACGCGCACTGGGAAAGGCCGGTTTCGACGTCATCGCCTTCGATAACGGCGCCGAAGCGTACGAACGCCTGAAGGAAGAGCCTTTCGCCCTCCTGCTCACCGATATCGTGATGCCGCAGATGGACGGCATCGAGCTGGCCCGCCGCGCCAGCGAACTCGATCCCGATCTGAAGATCATGTTCATCACCGGCTTTGCCGCCGTCGTTCTCAACAACGACATGGCCGCACCCAAGGACGCCCGCGTCCTCTCCAAACCCTTCCACCTCAAGGATCTCGTGCGCGAGGTCGAACGGCTTCTCGCCGCCTGATCGGAACACGGCAAAAATCGCCAGAATTTGCCGTCGGCGGACGCTTGCATCGCGGTAACGATGCCAGTATAGAGGCCTCTCTTTTCCGGCCCACAGGACGGAACGGGCACTTAGCTCAGCGGTAGAGCACTACCTTGACATGGTAGGGGTCACAGGTTCGATCCCTGTAGTGCCCACCATCTCCGACCCCTCGGGCGGTGGTGGTGAAGACGGTCAAGCCCATGCTTAATCGGCTGGAATCGGCTCTTCCAAAGGGGCTTGTTCTGGCGCGGGGGTGAGGGTATACACCCGCATCGAATTGGCGGGCGCGAGCCCCGGATGGTCGATCCGGCGGCACGGCTCCATTTTTTACGAATGGCACGGTCATGAAAGTCAAGAATTCGCTCAAATCGCTGCGCTCGCGTCATCGCGACAACCGCGTCGTGCGCCGCAAGGGCCGCCTGTACGTCATCAACAAGACGCACCGCCGCTTCAAGGCGCGTCAGGGCTGATCAGCCGTTGATGTCGGTTTCCGCGCTTTGACGAGGGGCTAAGCCTCTCCTATCTTAGGCGGATGAAACATTCCAAAGCATGGCTTCTGGCCGCGGTGGTTGCAGGTTGCGCCGCCGCGCCTTCGTTTGCGCAGACGGCGGGCCGCGGGCTGATGGCCCCGCCCGGGCCGGATGCGGCCCCGGCCACGCCGGATCAGATCCACAAGCTGCTGGCAGACATGCACGCCAAGCTCGCCGCCGCGCCGGATGCCGAGACGGCGGCCAAGGTCGCCGCCAGCATCGAGCGCCTGTGGGCCCACGCGGGCACCGACACCTCTGCGGTGCTGCTGGAACGCGCGTCCACCGCGCTGGCGCAAAGCAAGAACGACCTGGCGCTGAAGTTTCTGACGGTCGCCGTCGAGCTGCAGCCGGATTTCGCCGAGGCCTGGAACCAGCGCGCCTACGTCTACTACGCCACCAACCAGATCGAACGGGCCGTGGGCGACTTGCGCCGCGTTCTGGCGCTCGATCCAAATCACTTCAAGGCGCTCGAAGGCCTTTCCAACATTCTGCGCGAGCAGGGTCAGAAGAAAGCCGCGCTGACGGCCATGAAGAAGCTGCTCGAGGTCTATCCTCTGGCTCCCGGCGTCAAGCAGGCGCACGACGAACTCGTCCGCGACGTCGAAGGGCAGGGCATCTAGCTCGCGTTAGAATCGCTGCGACAGGCCCGCGAACACGTTGATGCCGTCGGCCGCGTCGGTCACGCCGACGTTGATACCCGTGTCGAGCTGCAGGTTGTCGGTGACGGCGTAGGTCAATCCGGTATCCAGCGTCACGACCGTGTTCGCACCGTCCTCGGCACTGCGTTCCACGTAGACCTCGGTGTAGAGCCCCAGCTTGCTCGTCAGTTCGAAGCTGACCGTCGCCGAGTTGATGAATGTCGGCTCGTAGCCGCCATCGCTTTCGCTGCGCAGCATGTCGACCTCGGTCATCAGTCCCAGACCCATGCCTCCGCCTAGGTCGATGGCGAGGGGCATGATCACGCCGCCCTCCACGTCATCGTTCGCGTCATCGAACGTGCTGGTGGGGATCTTCACGAACGGCATGACGCCGAATGCGGTCTTGCCGCCGTCGTTGCCCCAGATGTTCCGCTTGTAGCGGATGATGAGGTCACCAGCGCCGGTCTCGCTGTCGTCGACGCCATCGGCACCTTCCACGCGCACCCTGCTGAAGCTGCCGTAGACGATCTGCAGATCGGAGTCGTGCGTCAGGCCGATCTTGACGTTGAACGGCAGCACGTCCCACGTTTCGGAACGAAGGCCGTCGGCCTCGTCGCGCGTGTACGCCACGAGATCCGTCTCGATCTGGATGCGCCCGGCGTCCACCGTGTAGGGGCTCTCCGTCTTGTCGGGCCGGTCGGTCGACATGTCGCGCAGCGCGCCGTCGGGCGTCCGGTTGAAGAGTGTGTATCGGCTCTTGTCAGCGGCTGGGTCGGCCGCAAGCGCGCCACCTGCCAACGTCAGGGATAGCTGCAGCGTCGCAAGCCATCCCGCCGATCGCGTGCGCCAAACCCATGTTCCGCAAGCCACCGCTCACTCCCTTGTCCTGAAGAGGCCAAGTGAGGCTAGTTGCGAGTCATTTGCAACTAGCAGGCTGCCGATTTCGCCGGGCGCGACGCAAACAGGTCACGCAAAAGCACTGCGCGCCGCGAGTGATCGCGACGCGCAGGCAGCAAGTTCCTTTTTTACCGGTCGGCTTGCGCGCGGCGCCCGGGAGCGCGGCGGATCGGGCCTTCGGACGTATGGCCGTCGGGCAGCCCGTCCTCGTTCAGGTAGGCGATGCGGATCATGTTCGTCGCGCCGGGCGAACCCAGCGGCACGCCGGCGGTGATCACCATGCCCTGGCCCGCCTTGACGAAGCCCTCGTCGAACGAGATGCGGCACGCCTTGCGCACCATGTCCGCCAGATCCTTCGG
This sequence comes from Pseudomonadota bacterium, assembly GCA_021816505.1. Lineage (GTDB taxonomy): Bacteria > Pseudomonadota > Alphaproteobacteria > Rhizobiales > Hyphomicrobiaceae > JAKAXS01. The sequence goes on along the minus strand of JAKAXS010000041.1, from coordinate 6,407 downwards.
ATCGCCGGTCAGCACCGTCTGAATGCCCCAGACGAGAGCCAGGCGCTGGGCCGTCTCCTCGATCGGCGTCAGGCCGATGACCGTCACGCCCGGACGCTCGCGCGCGACGCGCAGCGCGGTCGAACCCGTGGCCGTGTAACAGACGATCGCGCCCAGTTCCAAGGTGTCGGCGATCGCGTGAGCAGCCGCGGCAATCGCGTCCGCGCCCGTGGGCAGCGGCGCAAGCTCCACGGCGTGCACCATCGCATCGTAGCTCGGATCGTTTTCGACCTCGACGCCGATCCGGTTCATCACCTCGATGGCCTCGACCGGATACTGACCCACGGCGGACTCCGCCGACAGCATCACGGCGTCGGCGCCGTCGAACACGGCCGTCGCGACGTCGGACACCTCGGCGCGCGTCGGCACGGGCGACGAGATCATGCTTTCCAGCATCTGCGTCGCCACGATCACCGGCTTCCCGGCCGTCCGCGCCTGGCGAACGATCGTCTTCTGCAAGCTCGGCACGCGCTCCACCGGCATTTCCACGCCAAGGTCGCCGCGCGCCACCATGAAGCCGTCGCCGGCATCGATGATCGCTTCGAGATCGTCGATCGCCGACGGCTTCTCGATCTTGACCATGATCAACGCGCGCCCATCGACGATCTTCTTGACCTCGAGCACGTCCTCGTGGCGCTGCACGAACGACAGCGCGATCCAGTCGGCCCGCATCTGCAGCGCGCAATCGAGGTCCAGGCGGTCCTTCTCGGTCAGCGGTCCGACCGGCAGGATCGTCTCCGGCATGGAGATGCCCTTGCGGCTCGCCAGCGCGCCACCCGTCAGCACCTGCGCGGAGATGCGATCCTTCTTCGTCTCGACCACGCGCATGCGGATCTTGCCGTCGTCCAGCAGCAGCAAGTGCCCCGGCTTGACGCTGTCGAAGATCTGCGAATGCGGCAGGAACACGCGGTCGGTGTTGCCCAGCGACTCATCGCGGTCGAAATGGAAAATCGAGCTGTCGTTGACGAACACGCGCCCGGAGTGGAACTCGCCGAGGCGGAACTTCGGACCCTGCAAGTCGGCCAGCACGCCGATGGCGTGACGGTGCTTCTTGCCGACGGAACGCACGGTGTCGCACAGCTCGCGCGCCAGTTCGTGCGACGAGTGGCTCATGTTGATGCGGAAAACGTCGACGCCGGCGATGAACAGTTTTTCCAGCATTTCCGGTGGCGAGGACGCTGGACCCAGCGTCGCCACGATCTTCACTCTTCTATTGCGCTTCATCCGCCTTGCGACTCCCATCTCCCGGATCGGTCAAGCGGATCGTCCACTCGTTTGCCTCACCCGTATCAACTTGAAAAAATCCGGTGCGCTTATAGCCCCGTTTCGGGCAATCTTGCACGCCCCGGATTGCGAACGACCTATCTGTAGTGCACATGAAACTTTCCCCGGCCCATTCCCCGCCGCGGTCATAGTCGATTGCATGCACATAAAGATAACGACTCGGAACCGAGCCCTTTAGCAGCGTTTCGCACGTATGCGAGGCAACATTCCACCAACCTTCGGTGGCCCATCCGTTGACGTCTTGATAGCCGATCGCCACGCCGATGCGGCTGGACGTCGAATTGCAGAGCCTGAGGTCGGCGTGCGCCGCGGTCGCGAACATGAAGGCAAGCGGCAAGCACGCGGCGAACTGCCACGCCAAACGCACAAGTCTGACTTGAGTGCTCTTCCCCATTACGTCCGGTGAGATCGACCTACGTCCCCGACCCGGCCGGCACCATAGCCGGTTTCCGCCCGATCATGGATCGACCAAGATGACGCGGAAGTCGTTGACGTTGGTTTGTGTTGGCCCACACTCGAGCAGGTCGCCGAGCTGACGGAAGAACCCCGTCGAGTCGTTGTTGGCCAACAAAGCGGCGGCATTGAGATTGTGGGCGCCCGCCCGCGCCAGGGTGTCCGGGGTGACGATCGCGCCGGCCGGATCGTCCGGATTGCCCCCGCCGCCGTCGATACCGTCCGTATCGCCGGCGAGCGCGGAAATGCCCGCCGCCCCGTTCAAAGCGATGGCCAGACCCATGGCGTATTCCTGGTTCGGACCGCCTGCGCCGTTACCGCGTACCGTGACGGTGAATTCGCCGCCGGATAGGATGGCCACCCGCTCTCCGCGCGCCTTGGCGTCAAGCGCGAGCTTGGCGTGCGCCGCGCCGACGTCGCGCGCTTCGCCTTCCAGGCTGTCGCCCAACACGTCCACGCGATAGCCTTCCGCGCGCGCCAGTTCTGCCGCCGCCTCGATCGACATGCGCGGCGTGGCCGTCATCACGTAGCTGCTGGCCGCCAGCTTGTCGCTGCCGGGCTTCACCGTCTCGCTGTCGGCGCGCGCGAGCGCGGCGAGCACGGATGCAGGCGGCGAAATCTTGTAGCGTTCCAGCACCGCCAGCGCGTCGGCCAGCGTCGTCGGATCGCCGACCGTGGGGCCAGAGCCGATGGCATCGGGATCGTCGCCCGGCACGTCCGAGATCGCGAGCGTGATCAGCTTGGCGGGATACGCGGCGGCCGCCAGCCGTCCGCCCTTGATGCGCGACAGGTGCTTGCGCACGCAGTTCATCTCCGAGATGCGTGCGCCGGATTTCAGCAGCTGCTTCGTCAGCGCGGCCTTGTCGGCGAACGACACGCCATCCACCGGTGCGGCCCACAATGCCGATGCGCCGCCCGACAGCAGGCAAAGAACCAGATCGTTCGGACCCGCCGTTTTCGCCAGCGATACGGCAAGCTTGGCCGACGCGATCGAATTGGCGTCCGGGACGGGATGTCCGGCCTCGACCACCGGCAGCGTCTCCGTCGGCAAGCCATAGCCGTGCCGGGTCGTCACGGCACCGGTGATGCGTGCCGCCAGGCCCTTGCCGACGTAATGGCGCTCTGCGGCCTGCGCCATCGCGGCCGTCGCCTTGCCGGCGCCGACGATGATGATGCGTCCGTTCTCGGGCACGTCGGGCAGGTGAGAGGGCACACACGTGGCTGGATGCGCTGCGGAAACGGCCTTGTCGTACATGGCGCGCATCAGTTGCCGCTGGCGGGTCGGATCGAGGCTCACCATGTCGCGCATTGCTCCCTGGGCATCATTGTTCTTTCGTAGTGGTTTGCGGGATGGGCGGTACGCGGTCAAGCGCCTCCTTGCCACGCCACTGGCCGCCTGCCGCGCGCGTGTCTATAAGGCTGAGGATGCAGAAACATTTCGTTCAGCGCGGGCCCGACGCCGGGCCGGTTCCGATTGTCGCATTCGACCGCACCGAAACGTATACGGTGCTTCCCGGCTCCATCGGCGCCGGCGCTCTCGTCCTGTGCGACCACGCCTGCAACGCCTTCCCGCCCGGCTACGGCACGCTCGGCCTGCCGGAGACCGAACTGCAGCGCCACATCGCCTACGACATCGGCGCCCTGGAGGTCACGCGGCGCATGTCGGAAGCGCTGGGTGCACCCGCCATTCACACACATTACTCGCGCCTGCTGATCGATCCCAATCGCGGAGCCGACGACCCAACGCTGATCATGCGCCTGTCCGACGGTGCCGTGATCCCCGGCAACCGCTTCATCGACACCGCGGAGCGGGAGCGGCGCGCGTCGACCTACTACCGTCCCTACCATGCGCGCATCGAGGGCTTGATCGCGACATTCCTGGAGTCCGGCATCGCGCCGGTGCTCATCTCCATGCATTCGTTCACCGACAACTGGAAGGGCGTGCCGCGCCCCTGGCACGTCAGCGTGCTGTGGGACAAGGACCCGCGCTTCGCGGTTCCGCTGCTGCAGTCGCTGTCCGCCGAGGGCGACCTCATCGTCGGCGACAACGAGCCTTATCACGGCGCGCTCGAAGGCGACTGCATGTGGCAGCACGGCACGATGCGCGGGCTGCCGCACGCCATCATCGAGGTGCGCCAGGACCTGATCGCCGACGCCGCCGGCCAGTTGGCCTGGGGTGAGCGTCTGTCACGCATCATCGCCGCCATCCTTGCGCGCGACGACCTTCGCGCCGACCTGAGACAAGTCCGCCATTTCATATGAGGCCAATCATGCCGCCAACCGATCCCGCAACCCAGACCGAACTCGAGGCCGCCGCCTTCCGCCGTCTTCTCGATCACCTGCGCACGCGCACGGACGTGCAGAACATCGACATGATGAACCTCGCCGGCTTCTGCCGGAACTGCCTGTCGAACTGGTATCAGGACGCAGCCCAAGCCAAGGGCCTTGAGATCAGCAAGGACGACGCCCGCGCGTTCGTCTACGGCATGCCCTTCGCGGAGTGGAAGGCGAAGTACCAGACCGAAGCCTCGCCGGAACAGAACGCCACCTTCGAAAAGTCGAAGCCGCACGGCCACTAGCCTGCTCGTCCTAACAACCGTTGCGCAAATACCTCTGGATGGCTGATTGCACTTGTTGAAGCGGCGCGGGGGCGCGGCTAGCGTTTCCCCGTGGCGCCGCGAGGGAACCCGGCGCCCCATACACGTGGGGTATACAATATGACGACGCTTCAGGCTTCGGCGCAAAACCAGCTTCGCCAGTTCATCGAGCAGATCGAACGGCTCGAGGAAGAGAAGAAGGCACTCGCCGCCGACATTCGCGACAAATATCTGGAGGCCAAGGGCGTCGGCTTCGACGTCAAGGCCCTGCGCGAGATCGTGCGCATGCGCAAGAAGAGCCAGACGGAGCGCGAGGAAGAAGAGAGCATCCTCGAAGTCTACATGCACGCCCTCGGCATGCTGAACGACAACTCGGCCGTCAGCGAAGAGCGCACGTCGCATATCATCGCCGCCGAGTAACCCACCTTGCGCATCCCGCGGTGACGCAAACAGCCGCACCACCTCGCGCGCGCTCAGTAAAAGGTATATGTAAAGTATACCTTTGAGAGCGAGGAGTGGCAGGAGTGCGCGGCGTGCGGGTGGATCGAGTGATATCAAGCGGCCTGTTCTGCTGGACGGGCTTGCTCGCCGGCGTCTCGTTCGTCGCGACACCGGCCAAGTTTCTCGCGCCCAGTCTTTCACTCCCGCAAGCCCTCGACGTCGGCCGCGTGACGTTTCACGTTCTCGCGCTGATCGAGTGGGGGTTGCTCGCGGTCTTCGCCGTGCTGCTCGCAGCCAGCTGGGCGTCCAATTCCGCACGCCGTCCCGTCGCAATCCTGCTTCTGCTGATCGGCGCGATTCTGGCGATCGAAACATTTGCCTTGCGTCCCCCGCTCGACGCGCGCGTCGGCGCCATTATCGCGGGCGAGACGGTCGCGCCCAATCACCTGCACTCGGTCTACGTGGTTCTGGAGGCGCTGAAGCTCTTGCTCATCGCGTCCGCCGCAATCGTGCAGGGGAGGCGCAACGATGTCGCGTGATCCGCATCCCATGGCGCCCGGCCTCGCTGCCGGCATCACCGACGACACCATCCACACGCTCGTCCACGCCTTCTATCATCGCGTGCGCCGCGACCCTGATCTGGCGCCGGTCTTCGATGCCGCGATCGACGATTGGGCGCCGCATCTCGAGAAGATGTGCGCGTTCTGGTCGTCGGTGGTTCTGATGACGGGCCGCTACAAGGGAACGCCGATGCAGACGCACGCGGCGCTGCCGCACATCGGTGCTGAGCATTTCACGCGCTGGCTGGAACTGTTTCGCACCACTGCCAGCGAGGTTTGCGCGCCGCCCGCCGCAGCCCTTTTCATCGACCGCGCCGAGCGTATCGCGCAGTCCCTGCAACTGGGCATCGCCCTGCATCGCGGTGAGAGCCTCGTGCCGGAGTTACGCGCGCCAACGTCCGGACAGTAAAACGCCCCAGGCTCGTTCGGCGGCGAGCCTGAGGCGCACAATGGCGAGCGTGGGTTGCCCCTTACTCGGCCGCTGTTCTGATCGCGTCGGCGGGAACCGCGACGCCCATGCGCTTCGCGACGCCCGCGCCGTAGGCCGGATCGGCCTTGGCGAAGTGGGCCACCTGCCGCTCCACGATGTTCTTCGGCACGCCCTGCATGGCGGCGGCGATGTTGTCCATCAACCGCTCCTTCGCGTCCGGCTTCAACAGGCGGAACAGATTGCCCGGCTGCGTATAGTCGTCGTTGCCGTCGCGGTGATTGAAGCGATCCGCCGCGCCTTCCAGCGCCAGCGGCGGCTCGGCGAAGCGCGCGTCGTCCTTCGGGCCGTCGAACGAGTTGGGCTCGTAGTAGACGTCCGGATTGCCGGTATCGTTCTGGAAGAAGCGCATCGACCCGTCTTTGTGATAGTGGTGCATCGGGCACTTCGGCGCGTTGACCGGCAGCGCCTCGTAGTGCGTGCCGAGGCGATAGCGGTGCGCATCCGCGTACGAGAAGATGCGCGCCTGCAGCATCTTGTCGGGCGAGAAACCGATGCCCGGCACGATGTTCTTCGGCGCCAGCGCCAGCTGTTCGATCTCCGCGA
>JAKAXS010000525.1 GCA_021816505.1 Pseudomonadota bacterium | reverse complement strand
CAATGGCGGGGAGTTCGTCGACGATCACGCGATTACTGCTGAGTGCCGTGGTAGGCGCCTTGGTGATGGGCACCGCCATGTTCGCGACTGACAACATGGTGCTCGCGCACGGCGATGTGACACCGCAGCCCGTCGATACCACCGGCCTCGATCCGTTGGGTGAAGGCTGGAAGTCTGAAAATCCCTATCGCGGCAACGAGACGGCGATCAAGATCGGCGCCTCCGCCTACAATCAAAATTGTGCGCGCTGTCATGGCCTGGAAGTCATTTCGGGCGGTCTCGCACCGGACCTGCGCGGGCTCGATCAAGGGCAGCCGGGCGACGAATGGTTCATCGAGCGGGTGCGCAACGGCGCGAAGAAGCCGGACGGCGCGACCATGATGCCGGGCTTCGAAGGCATCATGAGCCAGGAGGCCATGTGGGCCATCCGCGCGTATGTCGAAACACGGCCGACGGAGTAGTTGGCGCATGCGGCCGGGTCTGCGCACGTCTCGTTGGATCGCGGCTGCCGCACTTCTGGTGAGCGCGTACACGGTCGCGTCTGCCCGGCCACTCGACGATGTCGTCGCTAGCGGCACGTTGCGCGTCATCTGCTATCTCGACAACAAACCATTCTCGTTCGAAGGCGACGACGGCAAGCCCCGCGGCATCGACGTGGAGTTGGCCGAAGCCATCGCGGCCGAGCTGGGCGTAAAGCCGGAAGTCGTCCTGCGCATGCAGGGGGAAAAAGCCGACGACGATCTACGCGGAAACGTGTGGCGCGGACCGCTCACGGGCGGTGGCGTCGGCGACGTGATGATGCACGTGCCGATCGATCGGGAGTTCGCCAGCCGCAACACGCAGGCGGTCATCGGCAACCCATACTTCGAAGAACGCATCGCCGTGGCGATCGATGCTCCAACGATCGCCGAGATCAAGTCGTTCGACATCTTCAAATCAGAGAAGATCGCCGTGCAGCTCGGCACGGTGGCCGACTACTTCCTGATGACCTACGACGGCGGCGCACTGATCGAAAACGTCAATCACTATGTGAAGCCGCCCGACGGTGCGAAGCTGTTCGTGAACAAGACCACGCCGGCGCTCATGGGCGTACGATCACACATCGAGGGTCTGTTGCACGAGGCGGGGGTCAAGCCCGTCATCGTCGAGCCAAAACTCGCCCCTGCGTTTCGTTCCCGATGGCTCGTCGGCATGGCCGTGGACGAGAAGAGCCGCGATCTGCGCGACGCGATCGGCCGCGCACTGGAAAAACTGCGCACCTCCGGCAAGCTGGAGGAGATATTTTCCCGATATGGCGTGACCTATTTTGCGCCCGCAACGTATTGAGGTAGCGTCGAACCGGGCGACTGACCGCTCGACCAGCTTTGCAAGGACAGGCCGAATGCGCGCTTTACTGCCCTTCTGTGTCGCCATCTGCCTCCCGGCGTTCGCCCTTGCAGCTGAGGTCAGCGATCCGCTGCAATCCCCCGTTTGGGCCGCGATGCAGGCCAAGTACTTCGCCGATGGTCCTGTCGTGTTCGACGACCGCGTCAAGGTCAGCGTGCCCTCGATCGTGGAAAACCAGGCCCAGGTTCCGGTAACGGCGGACGCGCGCGGGCTTGACGGCGTCAAGAAGCTCGTCGTGATCGCCGATCTCAACCCGATCCAGCACGTGCTGACGCTTTCGCCGGAGAAAGCCGCGGCCTATGTGGCCTTCCGCATGAAAGTCGAGCAAGGCACGCCAGTGCGCGCCGCCGCGCAAACCGAGGACGGCGTCTGGCACGTCGGCGGCGTCTACCTCTCGGCAGCCGGTGGCGGATGCTCGGCACCCGCGATGGCGCGCGGCGAGAACGACTGGTCGACGACCGTCGGACAAGCCAATGGCAAGGTGTTCCGCCAGGCCGACGGGTCGGCGCGCGTGCGCATGCGCGTTCGCCATCCGATGGACACCGGGCTCGCCCGCAACAACGACCCTGCCTACTTCATCGAGAAACTGCAGATGCGCTCGGCGAGCGGCGGTGCACTCGCCACGCTCGAAATGTTCGAACCCGTGAGCGAGGATCCCACGATCACGCTGATGGTGCGCCTGCCGCAGGACGACAAGGCCGTCGACGTGGAAGGCCGGGACAACAACGGCGCGATCTATCGATCGGTGCTGCCGGCGGCACCCGGCCAAAGCTGAATGCTGCACCCACCTCGCCTCACCCGCCGCCAGGCGATCGCCGCGTTGGCCGGCACGGCGGCCGCGCCGTATCTCGCGGCGTATGGCCTCGAAGCGTCGCCGCTGGCCTATGAACTGAAACCGCAAAAGCTTGTGGACGGCGTGTGGCTGATCGCCGGCGCGCAGGAAGCCATCACGCGCGACAACGGCGGCGCGATCGCGAACTGCTGCATCCTGGACTCGAAGGCCGGCGCCATCGTCATCGATACCGGGCCATCGCTGCGCTATGGCGAAGCCCTGGCGAGCCTGGCGCGCGAGCTGACGAAAAAGGACATCGCGCGCGTCTACATCACTCACATGCATCCCGATCACATGTTCGGCAATCAGGCGTTCAAGGCCGACATCATTGCGTCGAGCCAAGGGGTCGTCGACGGAATCAAGGCGATGGGCGCGGCATTCTCGGACGCGATGTATTTCGCAGCCGGTGACTGGATGCGCGGCACGGAGCCGGTGCTGCCGGCACGCATTTTGACCGGCGAAGCGGAAGACTTCGGCGATCGCAGAATTCGTCCGCTCCTCATGCGCGGACATACCGACAGCGATCTGGCCCTCTTCGACGAGGCGAGCGGCATCCTGTTCGCCGGCGATCTTGTTTTCCTCGACCGCGCGCCGACCACGCCTCATGCCGACATCGAGCGCTGGCGCATCACGCTGGCCAACCTCGGCGGCATTCCGCACGGACTGCTCGTGCCCGGCCACGGCCCGGCGGAG
>JAKAXS010000524.1 GCA_021816505.1 Pseudomonadota bacterium | reverse complement strand
TTCCGATCTCTCGAGCAGATGACCGAAGGCGCCCTGCCCCCGGCCGAGATGGGCACTTTCCTCCTCAAATTGCGCGAGCGGGGCGAGACCGTGGACGAGGTCACGGGAGCGGCGCGCTTGCTCCGGTCTCGCATGACGCCGGTCGAGGCACCCGAGGGTACGATCGACATCGTCGGCACCGGGGGTGACGGTCATCACACCTACAACGTCTCGACCTGCGCGGTGTTCGTCGCGGCCGGCGCCGGAGCACGTGTCGCCAAGCACGGCAACCGGTCCGTCTCCTCGCTCTCCGGCGCATCCGACGTTCTGGCGGCCCTTGGCGTGAAGCTCGATGTGCCGCCCGCGACGATCTCGCGCGCGATAGAGGAAGCCGGCGTCGGCTTCATGTGGGCACCGATGCATCACCCGGCGATGAAGGTCTGGGCTCCGATCCGCGCGGAACTTGGCGTGCGCACCATGTTCAACGTGCTGGGCCCGATCTCCAATCCCGCGCGCGTCAAGCGGCAGGTCGTCGGCGTCTTCGAGCGTCGCTGGCTCGTGCCGCTGGCCAACGTGCTGATGAACCTGGGCAGCGAGCACGCCTGGATCGTGCACGGTCACGACGGCATGGATGAACTGTCGACGACGGGACCGACCACTGTCGCGGAGCTGAAGGACGGCACGGTGCGGGTGTTCGACATCACACCCGAAGACTTCGACCTGCCGCGCGCGACGCTTGCCGACCTCAAGGGCGGCGACGCCACGGTGAACGCCGCCGCGTTGCGCCAGGTGCTGGACGGGCATCGCGGACCCTACCGCGACATCGTCCTCCTCAACGCCGCCGCCGCGCTGGTTGTCGGCGGGCAGGCGAACGACCTCCATGACGGACTGTTCCTGGCGAACGAAGCCATCGCAAACGGCGACGCGCTGGCCGCTCTGGAAGGTCTTATCCGTATTACCAATACGACGGACTAGAGGCGTCTTGCGCGGGTGTCCGGCTCTGCTCGGGCCTGCTTAGACTTGGGCGGCGGCCGGCGCGCCGTAGATCGCGCGTGCGCGCTCCTCGAAGGCCTCGCTGAAGCGGCGGAAGGCCTTGTCGAACATCGCTCCCATCAGGATCCCCAGCATGGGTGAGCGGAACTCGTAATCGATATAGAAGTGCACCTCGCTGCCTTCCGGCGTGGGGACGAAGCGCCAGCGGTTTTCCAGGCGGCGGAACGGGCCGTCGAGGTACTCGACGACGATGAGCGGATCAGCGGGCTTCAGCGTCACGCGCGTGCGGAAACTTTCGGTGATCGTCTTGTAGCCCACCCGCATGGTGGCGACGACGACGGTCGTCTCGCCGGTCACCTCCCGGCTCTCGACCTTCAGATCCTCGCACAACGGCAGGAACTGCGGATACGCCTCGACGTCGGCGACGATGTCGTACATCTGGCGCGCGCTGAAGGGCACCTTGCGTGTCGTCTCGAACTTCGGCATCGCTCAGCTCGCCCCGCGGGCGGACTTGAGGCGCGCGAAATCGGCATCCGCGTGATGCGACGAGCGCGTCAGCGGGCTCGATGCAACCAGCAGGAACCCCTTCGCCATGCCGATGCGGCGATAGCTGTCGAACTCGTCCGGCGGCACGAAGCGCGCGATCGGCGCGTGCTTGGGCGTCGGCTGGAGATACTGGCCGATCGTCAGGAAGTCGACGTCGGCGGCGCGCAGGTCGTCCATCACCTGGAGGACTTCTTCGCGCTTCTCGCCAAGGCCCAGCATGATGCCGGACTTCGTGAACGTCGTGGGATCGATCTCCTTGGCCTGCTGCAGCAGACGCAGGGAATGGAAGTAGCGCGCGCCGGGCCGGATGCTGAGGTAAAGCGACGGCACCGTTTCGAGGTTGTGATTGAACACGTCGGGCCGGGCCGCCATCACGGTTGCGATGGCGCCATCCTTGCGCAGGAAGTCCGGCGTCAGGATCTCGACGGTCGTCGCAGGTGCGGCACGGCGCAGCTCGCCGATGGTCCGGGCGAAGTGCTCGGCACCGCCGTCCGCCAGATCGTCGCGGTCGACCGACGTGATGACGACGTGGCGCAGGCCCAGCTTGGCGACGGCGCTGGCAACCTTCGCCGGCTCCTCGGGATCGAGCGGGCGCGGCATGCCGGTGCGCACGTTGCAGAAGGCACAGGCGCGCGTGCACGTATCGCCCATGATCATCATGGTGGCGTGGCGCTGCGACCAGCACTCGCTCAAGTTCGGACAGCCCGCCTCCTCGCACACCGTCGTGAGGCCATGCTCGCGCACGATGTTGCGCGTCTCGGCCACGACGGGGCCGGGCGACAGCTTCACGCGCATCCAGTCGGGACGCGGAAGGCGCACGCTATCGGGCCGCGCCGCCTTTTCGGGATGGCGCGCGGCACCCTTGGTGCGTGTGTCTAGAACGGTGACCAACCAAGCCTCGGAAGCCAGAGAGGGGCGCTTTTCTCAAGCGAAGATGGCCCGTATCGCCGTGTGCATCAAGTGGCAGCGGGCGGTGCCGGCCTCAGGCGATGATGCGTGCGACGATGATAACGACGATAGCGCCTATCGTGGCGGTCACGATCTGGCTCAGCGTTTCGTTGCGGATGCCGAGATTCACACCCAGCGCGTTAAGCAGGAAACCACCCACGAACGCGCCGATGACGCCGCTGACCAGCCACGTAATCAAGCCGCCGCCGCCCACGATCAGCGACGCGAGAAAGCCCGCCACGAGGCCGATCAGGCAGAAGATCAGCAAAGACCGTGTCTGTTCGTTCATTTGCGTCTCCAGGTTACGCCGACGCCACCGGCCGGTGCATCATCACACGTGACAACGCGAACCCAAGTATTGACCGAGCAGGCGGTTGTAGTCGTCCGCGTCCTGCTTCTGGCTGGCGGAGAGCTTCTTTCCGGAGTTCGCGGCCTCGACCAGATCGGAA
>JAKAXS010000523.1 GCA_021816505.1 Pseudomonadota bacterium | reverse complement strand
CGAGGACATGGCACGGCAACAGGCCGGAAACCTCAAGAGGTCCCCACGTCGCTCGCACGATCTCAAGATACCGCCGGTAATCACGCTGTGTCGCTGCAGCGAGGTCGTGATACTCGGGGCTGTCGAAGTACGCATCAATCAAATAGTCGAAGCATTTTTTGTTTCGGGCAGGCTCGGGCTCGTTCATCGCCCGGCGATAGGCCGTCCAAAACTCCGGTTCGCGCGGATCGTCGGGAAGACGGACCGGCTTTTTGGCCGACGGTGTTCCTCTGCCCGGATGGCAGTAATAGTAGGGCCGTCCCTTTACGCGGACACAGTTGACATAGGGGGGCAGCTCAATGGCTGGCTTCCTTGGTCGCGCCACGCTGGATCCCTGCGAGATACGGGTCGTTGGCATCAGCATGAGATTCGGCTCCGTTCGCAAGGAAGGTTTCAACGTCGACCCAACGCCACCTCACTAACTCACCAATTCTCGTGGGCTTCGGAAGCAGCCCACGTTGCACGTAACTGTTGATTGTCGTCTTCGAGCAATCCAGGCGATGGGCCAGTGTTGCTGCTGAGACGAAGTCTGGCGGAAATGATTGTTTTGTGCTCATGTTTGTCGCGTGGCGATTAAATGGATGGGAAGGATGGGCGGAGCCGGCTGGGGTCTGGGTGTTGGCTTAACGGCTGGCGTAATCGCTGTACTTGCCGTGCCATCTCTAGCGGCGACGTTCGGCGGCTTGACCGTTTTCGTCACGGTTGTCGGTCTCCTGTTAGCGTTCGGTCACTGGGTCGATCCCGACCGACCGCGCTGAGTCCGCTTGAAGATGCGGCGGCAGTAATCGGATGCTGTTGTTGCAGCGCACCTCGCTGGTTTACTGCTCTTCGAGCGGCTACGCCCCCATACCGCCTCGATGCGCCGACTATGTCGTCGGCCAACTGCCCGACAAACGTGTTCCCACCGAACGCTCCCCACATCTTGCCGAAGAACTTTTTCGCCACCGCTGCCGCCGTGTAGCCTGAGCCTGATGCGTTCGGTGGCTTGTAGGACACCGCCTTGAGTGCGCGCATGAAGCGATACATCTCAGCGGCTTCTTGCGGCGCATAGAGCGTGTGAATGATCGAGCGCTGAGATGCGAAGGCGGTATTGAGATTACTCAGCATCTGCTGCGGACCCAGCAGCTCACCATTTCGGCCTTGGACCTGACGGACCCAGTACGCAAGCCTGATGTCATCCCAGGCGGCGCGACCAGTGGCTGGTTCCGCATATCTCCCAAAGATCTGCCTGATATGCCTCAGCGCTGAAACCGTGCCTTGCGTGACAGACTTTCCCCCTTGTGCCGAAAGCAAGCTGTCGAGCAAGGCTTCGGGACTGTCAGCCCTGCCGCCGTCGAAGATCTTCGCTAGGCGTTGACCACCCGAGGTAAGCTGACCGCGCTGATCCCGCGGTTCAAATAGTTCTTTCACTTCGCGCGTAAATCCACGCGCCGTCTTGAGCTTTGCCGCCATCTCGACATCACCCGAAAGAAGATTGCGTTTAGAAGCCTCCTCGATCCAATCATTGAAAGCATCGTACATCGCGGAAGCGGCGCGCCGGTCTTCGTGACTGGTCTGCGAACGAGACAGATCCAGCAACCGCCGGCGCATACGATCGATGTCCTTGATGGGGCTGTTCTTGACGACCTGCGTTGAAGCCTGGGGCGCCTCACCCCTCATGAATGCTGCAATTGTGCCGTCCATCTTGAGCGCGATGGGAGTGTTCTCGTCGACCACAATGTCGCCGAGACGCTTTTGAATGACATCGGGCAACAGTTCCAAGGCGTCCGATGTCGCTTGCATTCGCGGAACCTCGGCCCAGGCCGCATTCTGTCCTCTCCGGGCGCCTTCGACGGCTGAGTCCAGTCCTTCCCTTACCGAGGATCCGAGAGTGATAGGGTTGGAGTGTAGCGACCGCTCGCCAGGAGTTCGATGAGGCGCAATCTTGCCGGCTATCGGCGTGCCGAGTGCAGCTTCCTTTACAGCGCGGACCTGATCGCGATCGAACGTCTCCATAGTCTGACGAGCATTGTCGCCATACAGATTGCGCCGCATGGCCTCTTCTTGTGTGAGGAGGTCGGGGCGTTTTGTCAGCTGACCGCGCGACACAGGAATGTTGAAAGGTTCAGCTGCGCTACGGGTCGCCGCTTCAGATATGCTCCCGGTCATCGCATACGTTTTTGCGAAGGAGCGGGCAGCTTCAGGACTCAGCTCACTGGGATCAAGTCCTGCGCGAGAAGCGGCCTCAAGGCCCTTGGAGGTCAGTGAGCGAGCCTTCTCGTCAAAGAGCTGAGCCACCGCGCGCCGCGCAGCTACACCGTCCATGATGCGGCCAGCGACCGGACCGAGCACGCCGCCCCCGGCCGCAAAAGCCGCCTTCTCAAACTCAAGGCCTTGCTCGCTGCCATACCCTTGCAGGGAAACGTCGCCTGCGAGGCTGGTTCCGCCGGCTGTCGCGCCTTGTCCAGCCATCTGTAGGGCGAGCGGTGCGGCGCGCATCACGCCGGCGGCGGCACTGCCGGTGGCGGCAAACGGCAAGGCACCTCTTATCGCCCTGGTAAGGTCTTGAGAGTCGAGGCCGGGCTTGTTGACGTAGCCCTTCTGTTCTTCGCCGTCGGGACCGCGTGTTACGAATACCTCATACCCGTTGGCATCGGTCTCCCGCCGGATGAAATTGTCACCCAGCGTCTGTTGAATGACGTCACCCATATGCGCATCGGACGCGCCGAGCGTTGCCGCGTTTGCAGTTGGGTTGTGCAGGTCTCTACGGAACTGATCAAAGACTGTGCCGGTATCGGAGTAAGCGGGATCGTGCTTGCCGACGACCGTGTCCCTAACGCTACGACCAAAGCTTTCAAATGCAGACCTTGCCCGGCCTTTGGTTTGAGGGAGAGTATCGGT
>JAKAXS010000522.1 GCA_021816505.1 Pseudomonadota bacterium | reverse complement strand
CGGCGCTTACGCGCCGCCAAACTTCCAGACCGGGATGCCGAGTTTCTTCGCCTTGTCGGCGAGGTTGTCCTGGATGCCGGTGCCGGGGAAGTGCATCACCCCGATCGGCAGGGTCGCCACCATGGCGTCGTTGCGCTTGAACGGTGCGGCCTTGGCGTGCTTGGTCCAGTCGGGCTTGAACGCGATCTGTGGGACCTTGCGGTTGTCGGCCCATTTGGCGGCGATCAGCTCGGCGCCTTTGGGCGATCCGCCGTGCAGCAGAACCATGTCGGGGTGCTTGGCGTGGACCTGATCAAGCTTCGCCCAGACTAGCCGGTGGTCGTTGAAGTCGAGGCCGCCAGTCAGCGCCACCTTCGGACCTGCGGGCAGGAGCACCTGGTTGTCGGCGCGCTTCTTGGCGCTGAGGAAGTCGCGGCTGTCGATCATCGCCGAGGTCAGATTGCGATGGTTGACCTTCGACCCGTTGCGCGGCCGCCAGGCTGAATGGGTGTGGTGCTCGAACTGGTCGGCCGCCTGGTCGCGCATCAGCTCGAACGCGTTGCGGCGTTCGATCAGCGTCTGCCCTTCCGCCGTCAGGCGCTCCAGCTCGACGGACTTGACCTCGCTGCCATCCTGTTCGCGCTGGGACCGTTGCTGCGCCAGTTCGTTGTCGTCGAGTTCGCGCTCGATCCGGTCGATGGCCCGGTGGAAGACGTTCACCGTCGACCAGAGTAGGTCCTCGAGGTCGGGTTCGAGGCGGGTGTCAGCCAGCGCTACCACGAGGGCGTCGAAGATGTCGGAGATGCTGCCGGCGAGGATGCTCGCTTCGGGAAGCGGCCTGGGATCGGGCTCGTCGCTGAAGGGATGGTAGCCATAGAGTTGGAGTTCGTGGAGGACCTGGTCGGTCGGGGATGAGCTGTGGTGCGGCTCGAAATCGTCGTCGTGGTCGGTGGTCATCGCGGCTTTCCTTGTCGGATCGGCCGCGCCCATCGCGGCCTTCATGGCGACGAAGGCAGCGGGCGGGACGGACTTGCACCCGCAGCGCAGCGAAGGGCCGGAGCCTCGGCGGAGGACCGAAGGGGGCCGACTATTTTGTCTCGCGATGGAAAGGCGGCCTCGGCCGCCGCCGGAAAATAGTCGGCCCACAAGGTTGCCGGTCCGGGCCGCTTGCTGCCCGATCGCCCTCTCAGAAGGCCGTGGGCGTGGTCCTCTCCGACGCTGGGGGAAAGTGCGACCGCCGGCCCTGTAATGACGGCGCTGCCGCGCCACCCCCATCCCGTTCCGGCTATGCCTCCAGTTCCATGAAGCGGGCGACGTCCTGCGCCGCGATCTGCACCCGGCTCACCGCCCGAAGCGTGTCGATCCCGAGCAGCCGGAGGTCTTCGTTGAAGTCGCCGAGCCGTGGCGAGATCACGATCGGCTCGATCCCGACGTCCTGCGCTCGCTCGATCAACGTCGCCATCGCGCCGTTGCCGGCGGGATCGTCATCGCGGGCGATGTAGAGTCGCCGCAGTGTGTCGGGGAACAGGATGGCGGAGAGATGCGCTGCCGAGAGAGCTGCGACCATCGGCATGCCAGGAAGGACGCACCTGAGCGACAGCATCGTCTCGATGCCCTCGCCGGCCGCTATCACCTCGCCCGCCACGCCAAATCGAACGGCATTTCCGAGAAGGTCGCCCATCGCCCGTCTCGGCGTGTCGATCGGCGCCTTGCCGAGCGTCGCCTCGGTGAAGCCGCCGGGATCGAGCCAGGTGCGATGCGCCCCGGTCAGATGGCCCGCCAGGTCGGTGACGGCAGCGATCATCGCCGGCCAGGTCTCGGTCAGGCTGTGCTCGTCCGGCCGATAGTAGCAGCGCGGGTGAAAGCGAAGGCTTCCGGTTCCGTGCAAAGCCGTAATGCCGCGACTACGGAGATACGCTTCCACGAGAGTACGGGACATCGGATGCGACATGGCGAACAGCCGCCGTGCCGCTTCCGGTGATCCGGTTGGAACATTCGGTACGCGCGATCGGGGGCGATCCGGCTCTGGTTCGGGGCGCGGCAAGCTGAGGAACGAACGCGCCTCATCGGCGACGTCCTTGAAGTCGACCAGGCCGCAGCTTTCGCGGATCACGTCGAGCAGGTCGCCATGCTCGCCGGTGGCCGCGTCGGTCCATTTGCCTGCCGGCCCCTTCATCGACTCCTTGAGCCGGACGAACATCGAGCGGCCCGCCGTGTTGCGGACGTCGCCCACCAGCCAGTAACGGCCCTCCCGCCGCCCGGCGGAGAGGTAATGTCGGCACACCGCCTCGGCATCGCGCGCGAGACGGTTCGCCAACTCGGAAGCATCGCTCGGCATCACGCCGCTTCCCGCTCGCCGATACGCTCGACCGGGTAGTGGTCGAGCACCTTCGCAAGCACTATGGCGCCGGTCGTATCGGTCGGCACGAACATGCGCAGCTTCCAGGAGATGATCTCACTGAAGAGGCCATAGGCGCGCAGCCGGTCCCGCATCGTGTCGGCGAAGCCCGACAGTTCAATGCGATGGGCGCCCATGACGCGCACCCGATGGAGCTGCAAGCCTTCTGCGAGGTCGAGGACGGTACGGCCTTCGATCAGCGCCGCGAAGGCCGCATCCGGTGTCAGGCTGGTCGCTCCGGTCAAGGAGGCGTTCGCCGCCCAGGCGGGCGAGACTCTGCGGCCGATGATGCGTTCGCCTGCATCGGTCTGGAGCCGATAGACGCGCGTCGACTCGTTGGGCAAGCGCTTCCAGATTGGGAGCAGCAAGCCGGCGACGATATGGATCGTGCTGTCGGCGAACTCGGGCACCTCCGACACTTCCCGAGCCCATGCGGCGGCGAAGGCTTGCTGCTCCGCCGCCTGCCAATGGCTCTCGTCCATCATCTTCAGCGAGGCGTGATGGTGCTCCATCGGCCGGATCAGCCGCACGCGCCGTTCGATCTCG
>JAKAXS010000521.1 GCA_021816505.1 Pseudomonadota bacterium | reverse complement strand
GTCAGGCAGCGTGGGGGCCGTGATGTTTGGCTTCCGTCAAAGTCGCTTTCTCAGTCGTGTCGATCATTCTTGCGCGAGTCCGTCACGGCCAGGGAGCGGCCGACTCCACCTGTATCTTAGAGCCAGTTCCGGCCCCGTCATGTTACGTATCTGTCACCGCCCCCAGATTACCAGCTTTCTCTTCGATCGAGTGGCCGGGCCGCCAGTTGCGACGTCCCCTCAACATGGTACGTCATCGGGACACAAAAAAGGCCCGGATTTCTCCGGGCCTTCCGTCGGGTTTGCCGCAAACTGGAAGATGACCGCCCTTTAGCGGCCAGCCTGGAAAGCTTTTTCTACGGGCTTATAAGCGTCCTTGGCCATGTTTGAATACATGCCGCCGATCTTGCTCAGCTGATGCATATATTCGTCGTACGAACGCTTGGCGTAGCTCTGCTGGATCTCGAAGGCCTGCTCGATCGACTTGGCGGAAGCGAGCTGCTGGAAGGTGGACGTGCTGTCCTCGAACGCTCGCTTGGAATAGTCGGTCATTTCAGCGGCGATGGCCTGCAGACCCTTGTTCCAGTCACCGAAAGCTTTCACGAAGCCTTCTGCGCCGATCTGACTGAACTTGGTAAAGTCCTGATAGTCGTTCATAGGGCACCTGTATCATGGCTGAGAGATGATAATCACTGGCGGCGCGGGTCCAGAAAATGGTCCTCGCACGCAGCACGGTCCGATAATAATATGTGCACCGCAGCATAATTTCAAGCGTATTTTGCAGCGCAGCATAAATTCCGGCGGATTAACCTTCTGGCAGGCTGTGCTCGCATAACCTCACGCCCCGCGCGAAGCGGGCGATCCGGTCGCAATGACGCCCTAAAACGATGATGGAATCTGTCATGTTGGGGAGCATTTCCTGGATCGTGACGTAAAGCGTGACCTGAGCCTTGGCCGTGTGTCGGCAACTCGGGAATTGGTCTTTGCGAAGAGGGTTCAAGCAGCGCGCATGCCGCGAACGGGCGACAGAAGCTTTTGGGCGGCGTGGCTGGCGATTTTCGTCGGCACGATTCTGGTCGCCTCATCGCCGTCGCTAGCCGCCGACAAGCAGGCGTCTTTCGTGGTCGACGGCAACACGGGCGCCGTGCTCCACGCCCAGCAGGCCGACGAGCCGCGCTATCCGGCTTCACTCACCAAAATGATGACGCTCTATATGGCCTTCGAAGAGATCAAGGCCGGCCGCATGAGCGAAGACACGATGCTCACCATAAGTGCCACCGCCGCCGCGATGGCGCCTTCAAAGCTGGGTCTCAAGGCAGGCGAGCGCATTTCGCTCGGCAACGCCATGAAGGCCGTCGTCACCAAGTCGGCCAACGATATGGCCTGCGCCATCGCCGAGGCGATCTCCGGTAGCGAGGCCGAGTTTGCCCGCCGCATGACCCGCCGTGCCCGCGCGATCGGTATGACGGCCACGACGTTCCGCAACGCTTCTGGCTTGCCCGACCCGCAACAGCTCACCACCGCGCGCGACATGACCACCCTCGGCCTGCGCCTGCGCGACGATTTCCCGGACAGGTACGCGATCTTTCAGACGCGCACGTTCAGCTACGGCGGCAAGACCTACCGCAATCACAATACGCTGATGAACGGTTTCGGCGGCATGGACGGCATCAAGACCGGCTACACCCGCGCATCCGGCTTCAACCTCGTCAGCTCCGTTCAGCGCGATGGCAAGTACATCGTCGGCGCGGTGTTCGGCGGCGTGTCCGCAGGTGCGCGCAACGCCCACATGCGTGTTGTGCTGTTTCGCGCATTGATGACGGCCTCGACCGAGAAAACGCGCAAAGCGGCGCCCGTGCTTGTTGCGCGCGGCCCTGCCAAGGCGCCGCCACCCAAGACCGTCGCTGCGCCGCCCGCAAAACCGAAGGTTCAGGTTGCCGCCGCGCCGCCCGCGAAAAAGGTTGAGAAGGCCGCTGAGCAAAAGCCTGTCGTCGCGCCGCCGCAGGCACCGGCTGCGGCGCCTCAGCCGGTCGACGATCCGGCCATCAAGATCGCCAAGGTCAAGGCGGTGATGGTGGCGGGCCAGGCGCCTGCACCGTCCGTCGCGCCGGCCGCCCGGCCCAAGCCTCAGTTCGTCACCGCATCGGCCGCTCCGCGCCTGGACCTTGGTGCTCGCGCCCCGGCCCCGCCGCAAGCGCAGCCGGCACCGGCGCCCGAGCAGTCCGTCGCAAGCAACGAAAGCATCGTTGCGAAGGCCCGTCAGCCGGGCACGCTGAACGCGCAAGTTTCCGCGCTGGCGCCGGACAAAGCCGAAGATGTCGGAATCCGGCCTTCGCAGCAGGACACCGGTATAGAGCAGGCACACGCGATCATGGGCGGAGCCGCAACGCCGGAGCCACCAGCGGCGCCCGCTGCATCGTCAGCAGCGCCCCGCCCCACGAACGGCGGGTACCTCATCCAGGTCGGCGCATTTGCCAGCGAGGCTGAAGCGCGGCGCCATCTCGACACCGTGATCGGCCGGGCCGGCGATGTTCTGAAGGACCGCCGTCCCACTGCCGTCCAGGCCCAGGTCGGCGCCAGAAGCGTCTACCGTGCGCGCTTCGCTGAGTTCGACAGCGCTGCTGCCAACGCCGCCTGTTCCACGCTGCGCCAGCAGAAAGTGGACTGCATGGTTCTGAAGAACCAATAGCGCGCTTATTTTTTCCGCCGTCGATTACCGCCGTCGCGCGAAAAATGTTGTCGTTTACGGCAACCAAATTAACTGCACGATAATATATTGAGCTTTGCAGCTGCTCACAGTAGTCTCGTGGCTACGGCGCAAGCGAAAAGTATCGCCAATTCACAGGAAGCGGGAACCTGTGGATAGGCTGGGGATAAAATAGCGTGCTCGCCATACGTGGAAGACGGGGCCTGCGTATCGGGTGCCCGGAGTAGCGTGGGGAGCGT
>JAKAXS010000520.1 GCA_021816505.1 Pseudomonadota bacterium | reverse complement strand
GCCTGCGCGCGTTCCTCGACAAGGAGATGAAGCAGCTCTCCAGCACGGTCGCGCGGCTGGCGAACAGGTTGCAGCGGCGTCTGCTGGCGCAACAAAACCGCGCCTGGGACTTCGACCTGGAGGAAGGTGCGCTGGATGCCGCGCGGCTGACGCGCATCATCATCGACCCGATGCACCCGCTCTCGTTCAAGCAGGAGCGGGACATGGAGTTCCGCGACACGGTCGTGACGCTGCTGCTCGACAATTCAGGCTCGATGCGCGGCCGGCCGATCATGGTGGCGGCGTGCGCGGCGGAGATTTTGGCCCGCACCCTGGAGCGCTGTGGCGTGAAGGTGGAGATCCTTGGTTTCACCACGCGTGCCTGGAAGGGCGGCCAGTCGCGCGAGCGGTGGATGGAAGCGGGCAAGCCCAGCAACGCCGGGCGGCTGAACGACATCCGGCACATCATCTACAAAACGGCCGACACGCCGTGGCGCCGGGCAAAGCGCTCGCTGGCGCTGATGATGCGCGAAGGCATGCTGAAAGAGAATATCGACGGCGAGGCGCTGGCCTGGGCACATGCCCGGCTGCTGGCACGGCCGGAGCATCGCCGCATCCTGATGATGATTTCGGACGGCGCGCCGGTCGACGATTCCACGCTTTCGGTGAACTCCGGCAGCTATCTGGAGCTGCATCTGCGCCAGGTGATCGAGGAGATCGAGCTGCGCTCGCCTGTCGAACTGCTGGCGATCGGCATCGGCCACGACGTGACGCGCTACTACCAGCGCGCGGTGACGATTTCCGACCCCAGCGAACTGGCCGGCGCGATGACCGACAAGCTGGTCGAGCTGTTCGAAGAAAAGCCGGCGACGCCGAACCCCCGCAGCCGGTCAGCCCACCGGCCCGCGCCCCGTGGCCCGCGGCGTGTTGCCGTAACCAAAGTTGCCACAAGGCACTAGCTCCGGTCTGACAACGCCGTCATTCTGCGGACATTGAAGCACTTCAACAATTTGGCCCGCGCGCTGCCGCAATCGGTTGGCACAGCACGCGTACATCCAAACGGGCTCGTCGAAAGCATCATGATCCGTCCATCGCGGGAAACAAAGCTGACGCTGGCAGCGACGCTGTCCATCCTCGCGATCGCCGGGGCGGCGATTGCCGATCCCAAGCCGATCACGCGGGATCTGAAGCCGGACCAAATCGATGTGACGGCGCGGCCGATCAGCGGATTCGACCGCGCGCAGCGCGCGAAGACGGATTTCGGCAAGCTGCAATGGCGTGGCGGGCTGGTGCTGTCGGCGCCGTTGGCGGCGTTCGGTGGCTTCTCGGGATTGGTGGTGGATCCCGACGGCAGGACGTTCGTCGCAGTGTCGGACGCCGGCGCGTGGATGACGGGCAAGCTGGGCTACGACGGCAAGGGTTTCCTGAGCGGCGTCAGCGATGTGCGGCTTGGACCGCTGACGGCACTCGGCGGCAAGTCGCTCACCGGCGGGCGCAGCAGGGATGCCGAGGCGGTCTCGCTGGCATCGGGCACGCTGAGCAACGGGCAGTTGCTGATCTCGTTCGAGCAGAAGAACCGCATCGGCCGGTTCCGCATCAGCAAGGACGGGCTGTCGCCGCCATCTGACTATCTGAAGATGCCGCCGGAGTTCAAGAACAAGCGCGGCACGGACGGCATCGAGGCCGTGACCGTGATGCGCTCCGGCCCGCTGAAGGGAGCGACAATCGCGGTTGCCGAGGCCGTGAAGACGAAGGCCCGGCATCATGCGGCCTGGATCTGGACCGGCAAGGAGCCCAAGGCGTTCGCCATCACCGTGATGGGCGACTTCAACGTGACGGACATCGCGGGGCTGCCGGATGGCGACATTCTGGTGCTGGAGCGGCGCTTCCGCTGGACCGAGGGGCTGCAGGTGCGGCTGCGGCGGCTACCCGCACGCGAGGTGCGGCCGGGCGCGGTCATCAGCGGCGAGGTGATGCTGGAAGCCGACCTCAACCAGGACATCGACAACCTGGAAGGGCTGGCGGTTCACACCAACGCGGATGGCGAAACCATCCTCACGATGATCTCCGACGACAACTTCAATCGTCTCCTGCAGCGCACGATCATGCTGCAATTCGCGCTGACCGGTAGCGGC
The DNA here is from genome assembly GCA_021816505.1 of Pseudomonadota bacterium. Classification (GTDB taxonomy): domain Bacteria; phylum Pseudomonadota; class Alphaproteobacteria; order Rhizobiales; family Hyphomicrobiaceae; genus JAKAXS01. Next base: position 827 of record JAKAXS010000520.1, on the reverse strand, counting down.
CCGAAACAAGCCGCGACGCCCTGAACATCCGCCCGATACCCCGAAACAAGAAAAGCCCGAGACGCGGGTGCGCTCGGGCTCGTCAAATTCTAGTCAGCGTGGAAGGCTTACGCCGTGGCCTGTTCCTGGCCGGCCTTGGCGATGTCGCGCTTCAGCTTGAGGCACTGTTCCGACAGCTCCTCGTTGCGCGCCTTCTTGAGGAAGGCATCGAGCCCGCCGCGGTGCTCAACGGTCTTGAGGGCGCTGGCGGCGATGCGCAGCTTGAACGCGCGCTGCAGCGTTTCGCTCATCAGCGTCACGCGCACGAGATTGGGACGAAACTTGCGCTTCGTGCTGTTTTCGGCGTGGCTGCGCAGCTGGCCGGACATGGGCAGCTTGCCCGTCAATTCACAACGCCTCGTCATAGCCTAATGCTCCTTCGTCGCGACCGGCCCGGTTTGACGGGGGCGCGGAAAAACCTCAACAGTGCTCGTCGGGATGAACGGCTCATCAAGATGAGCCCCGCCGGACGCGATCCAGCGGGAAATTCGGAGCCTTTCCTATACCGGCCGCGGGCGTGCCGTCAAGGGTGTGGACACGCCTGCGACCCCGACAAAGTGGCCCTGGCGCCGAAGCCTGCCAAAGGCCTTTACCATTGACCGGCCAGGCCCGCCGGGCCAAACAAATGTCGTAAACCAGACTTACGCGCTGTCATACTCGCGATTGGGCAAAAGTTGGCTGCCCCGCGATCAGAGACGACTGGGTCACAATGATGAACGGAAACGTCCGGCGGGCGATCGTCGCCAGCCTTTGCGCCGTTGGCGGGCTGGCTCTTGCCACCGACCTGC
>JAKAXS010000519.1 GCA_021816505.1 Pseudomonadota bacterium | reverse complement strand
ATCTACGCCTTTCAGAGGGAGTTGCCTCCGAACGTGCTGACCTGGCAGTCGATCGCTTGCGCCTTCAAAGACTGGCAGACCTTCTTCGCATCCGCCGTCGTCTTGAAGGGACCGGCGACCAGCTCGAACGTGATGCCGTTGCCGTCGACCGTGTTGAAGTAGCGTGCCTGGAGCGGCGCTAACTCGTCCTTGTGACGCTCCGACAAGATCCCCCAGCTGACCCGCAGATTGTCGACAGACGCGCCCGTCGCCAACTTGATGCCGACAGGTTTCTTCGACTTCGCTTCTGCTGCGGGACCAGCCGCAGCCGGAGCCTTCTCGACCGTTGTCGTTGTCTTGGGTTTTGCGGGCGGAGCGGTGATTTCAGCCGTTTCCTCGACGCTGCCCGTTTCGATCGGCGCGTTGAGAACCTTTGCCTGCTGCTGAGCTTTGGCAGGCTTGGGCTCGGCGGCCGCAACAGGGCCCTCCGCCATGTGCGTGCTCGGGAACTCCACGTCGGAGTTCTGCTGCACGGCGCCCGTCCGCTGCGGCTCGCGCGCCGGCTCTGTCGTAGCCTGCTGCCCACGCTGCTCCAGCACCGCGATGCGCTCGCTTAGGTTCCGCGTGATTTCGGCCTGCTGCACGACATCCGTCTGATTTCTGGAAACGTCGGTCTGCAACTGGCCGATGCTGTCGCGAATGTTCACGATGTCGGCAGCCGTCTGCGCGGCAGCGGCCGTGTCACCGCCGGCCACGGGGAGGATGCCGTCCAGGAACGCCGGCCGGATTGAGACCACCGCCAGATACAGCGCCGCGCAGCACGCCATGACGGCCCATGCCGTCAGGTAGCGCGAGCCGCCGCTAGCGGCCGGCTCCTCGACGTGATCGCTCGGGAAATCGGGTGGGCGCTGAGCCATTTGCCTATCGATCCAGTCTGTTTCGTTTAGTGTTTCTGCCGATTGCGCCCGCAGCTAAGAAGCGAAGTCCTTGTTCCAAACGGGCAAAATGCGGCGTATTGACTGCGGCAAACCGTGGCTGAGTCGCTTAAGAGGGTCAACGAAGGCAGCTTTGCGGCGGTGTAAGACCTGTGGATTGACACAATCGGCGCGGACACGAGCGGCCGGAATCTGATGAGACGTGCCTGAGGCCTCGAAGAACATATCCATGAGCAATCGCGAACTTCTCACCATCGTCCTCGCCGCCGGCAAGGGCACCCGCATGAAATCGGATGTGCCCAAGGTGCTACACGCGGTGGCCGGCCGTTCGATGCTGGGGCACGTGCTGGCACTGGCGGAAGCCGCCGGGCCGAGCCGGCTTGCCGTGGTGATCGGTCCCGGCATGGACAACGTGCGCGCCGCCACCCTCAAAGCGGCGCCGTCCGCCGGTGTGTTCATGCAAGAAGCCCAGCAAGGCACCGCCGACGCCGTGCTGGCCGCGCGCGAGGCCATCGCCGGACACGATGGCGATGTGATCGTACTGTATGCCGATACGCCACTGATCGAATCCGACACGGTCGTCCGGCTACGCCAGGCGCTCGACGGTGGCGCGGCAGTGGCTGTCCTCGGCTTCGAGGCGATCGATCCCACCGGCTACGGCCGCCTCATCACATCCGCTGCGGGCGAATTGCTCGCCATCCGGGAAGAGAAGGATGCGACCGCCGAGGAGCGCGCGATCCGTCTGTGCAATTCCGGCGTGATGGCGTTTCGCGGCGCCGGCCTTCTCGAACGTCTCCAGCGCATCGGCAACAGCAACGCCAAGGGCGAGTACTACCTCACTGATATCGTTGAACTCGCACGCGCTGACGGCCTCAAGTCCGTCGCCGTCGCCTGCAGCGAGGATGAAGTGCTCGGCGTCAATGCCCGCGACCAGCTCGCGGCGGCCGAGGCCATTTTCCAGCAGCGCGCGCGCAGCCGCGCCATGGCGAACGGTGCCACGCTGATTGCGCCCGGAACGGTCTGGTTCAGCCACGACACCGTGCTGGGCCGCGACGTCATCATCGAACCCAACGTCTTCTTCGGTCCCGGCGTCGTCGTCGAGGACGGTGCGGAAATCAAAGCCAACTCGCATTTGGAAGGTGCCCACGTCGGCCCCGGCGCGCGCATCGGGCCATTCGCGCGCTTACGCCCGGGCGCACGGCTCGGCCGGGATGTTCATATCGGCAACTTCGTGGAGCTGAAGGCCATGGAGATGGGCGACGGTGCCAAGGCAAACCACCTCGCGTATCTGGGCGACGGTTCGGTCGGTGCCGGCGCGAACATCGGCGCGGGCACGATCTTCTGCAACTACGACGGGTTCTTCAAACACAAGACTGAGGTTGGCCCCGGAGCGTTCGTGGGTTCCAACTCGTCGCTTGTCGCGCCCGTCAAAATCGGCGCCGGTGCCTACATCGGATCGGGAAGCGTCATCACCAAGGACGTTGCCGCCGATGCTCTGGCGCTTGAACGCGCGACGCAGGACGAGCGGCCGGGATGGGCCGCCAAGTTCCGGCAGATGATGCAACGTCGTAAGGCGAAGGCTGGCTAGCGTTCGATAAGACCGCGAAACAGTCTTTGATTTGAAGCAGGCAACGGCACTCGCTAAGTAGCGCTAAGTTTGAATGGGGAGACGTCCTGCATGTGCGGCATCGTTGGTATCCTGGGCTCCAAGCCGGTGGCCATGGACCTCGTCGACGCATTGAGGCGTCTGGAATACCGCGGCTACGACTCGGCCGGCGTCGCCACCGTCGAGAACGGTCATCTGGAACGCCGCCGCGCGGAAGGCAAGCTGCGCAACCTCGAACATCGCTTGATGGAAGAGCCGCTGTCCGGTCTTGCCGGCATCGGCCACACGCGCTGGGCAACCCACGGCCGGCCCACGGAGCGCAACGCGCATCCGCACATGACGAAGCGCGTCTCGGTCGTGCACAACGGCATCATCGAGAACTACCGGGACTTGAAGGCGGAGCTGTCGGCCGCCGGACACACGTTCGAAAAGATCGGA
>JAKAXS010000518.1 GCA_021816505.1 Pseudomonadota bacterium | reverse complement strand
GACAGGAGCATCCGCGCCCTGGGCTGCGGACTGCGCATCAGCAGCGACGATGGTCACCGCATTGGCATCGACATAACGGTACGTCAGTCCGGTTCCGCTCAGCAGCCGGCTCAGGGCCTCGTCCGCCGTCAGATTGCCCGACGCTCCGGACGTGCGCAGATCCCGCACCTCCGACGTGAAATAGAGAACTTGCATGTCCCGACTTTGAGCAAGCTCCTTGAGCGCGGGCCCGAGCGCCTGCGACGGTATGCTCGTCTCGATGCGAGTCATCGCCGCCCTTGCCCCGTCCGCGTAACACAGCCCCCCGAGCGACAGGCAGATACCGGTCGCGATCAGCGCCGTACGCATGATGATGAAACTCCCGCCCCCCAGGAGGCTTCTTATGGCCGTCGCCCGATGCGGCGGCGCGTTGTGACAGTAGAGCGGCATAAAGCGAAAAGTGGGGGTGTCTATTTGCGACCCCGCTCGCTGACTCTGATCTCAGTTGCGGTTTCGACGACTTGCAGGTTCGGCTGAGCCCGCAGGAAACCTATCAGGGAATCCGGATCGGCCGAGGAATACACGCCGCTGATGCCGACCTTGCGCAGCTCGGGATCCATTATGATGAGACGCCGGGTGTTATATAGGTTGAACTGCTCAGCGACTTTCCCGAGCGGTGTGTCGTCGAATACGAGCCGGCTGTGCAGCCAGGCGGTCGCTGCGGCGACGTTTACGCGCTTTGGCGCCTGCACATCGTCCGCGACCACAATCACCTGTTGACCGGCGGAAGCGAGGACCGGCACCAGGTCCCCGATGGACGGTTGCGCGTCAGCCAGGAACGACGCAGTGCGTCCCCCCTGCCGGGACCCGTTGAGCGATTGCGCAACCGCGACGCGGCCTTCAAGGACGGTAACCACCATTCCGTCGGACTTTTTGTCGACGTCGAACTGCGTGCCCACCGCCCTTACGGTGGCATCGCCGCTGCGCACGATGAAAGGCCGGTTCTGCTCGTGCACGTCATGGAAGAATGCCTGGCCCCGCAGGAGATCGATCTCACGGTCCCTTCTCGACATCCGCACTCTGATGGTCGTCAGGGCATTGAGGATGACCGTCGAGCCGTCCGCAAGGACTACGGTGCGCTGCTCGCCAACCGCGGTACTGTAGGTGCTACCCTGGCCCAGTAGCCAGGATCCGGCTCCAACGAGGAGTGCAACGGCCACAACGGACGCCGCGAGCGCGAGCCACCGCGCGCGAGCAGTGCTCCGGCGCGCCGCGGCCGGCGGGGGCAGCCGAACCACGTTGTCATCTCTGCTCTGCCGCGCCCGGGCAACCAATTCCTCGAGGTCGATGCGGCTCTCCGGGTCCGCGGTCGGCAGCTCCGACCACCCCGCTGCAACCTCCAAATACGCCTGGATATGCTCGGGCGAAGCGCGCAGCCATGTCTCGAACTGCGCGCGAATTGCAGGGGTGACATCGCCGGCCCGGAATTCGATGAACCACGAGGAGGCTTCTGCTATAGCGTCCTGTCTGAATGATGAAATCCTGGTGATCATGGCATGCTTAACTGCTAAGTCTGACCGTTCCCATCCCGGCTCTTGCGACAGTGCTCCGCCGCCCGGGCGAGATACTTTTTGGCGGTCTCCCGGGCCACGCCCATTTGGTCCGCGATTTCCTGAACCGTGAATCCGCCGATCCGGTGCAGCACCAGCGCCGCGCCCACCCGAGGGGGCATGCGAGCCAGAATCCGCTCGAGCCGCTCGACGCGCTGCGCGTTGTCGGCCTTCGCTGTCGGATCCTCCCCCTCGGGCGCGGCCAGTTCCGATACCGCGTCTGTGATGTCGACGAATGGCGGCCCGGCCGCTTGGCGCAGTGAGTGCTGGTGCAGCACGTGCCCGGCCACCGCAAAGAGGTACGCCTCGGGGTTACGAATGGCTTCCTGGTGGCTGACGCGCAGCAGCCGCAGGAACACTTCTTGGGCGAGGTCGGGCACATCGTGGACGTTGCGCAGGCGCACGGACAGAAACCTTCGCAACCGCCGCCCGTACTGGGTCGCGATCGAGGCGACGAAGCTTCTGTTGTCGTAGCTGGGCAAGGTCGGGCCACCGGATCGAGGTCGCTTGAGACAGTAGAGCGCGGCGTAAGGGAAAGTGGGGGTAGCGATGCATGGCTCAGAAGCGAGCCCAGCGCGCTCCTCTGCTCAAGAGCGTCTACGCAATCGCGAGAAGGCTTGCCGGCACTGCTCCCTTATCATTGCGCCCCACGGTTCCGGCAGGATCTCAGGTGCGACCATCACGCACTGCGTATGCTCGCAAGCATCCTAGGTAGCGCGGGTTCCTTAAAGGATCATTAACTGAGAATGACAGTCCTTTAATGTATGCGGGTCGTGCGCACCCTGTTTGGACACCGATCTCGCCTGTCACCGCGGCTCATCGGCCGGCCTTCGCAAGGTGGCGGATACCTGCGGAGGCGAGCCACATTCTGGGCGCTACCTTTTTGGAATCGGCGGCTGGAAAGTGTAAACGACAATTTAATAGTAGCGGCGTGACCACACACCTACACTGGCGCACAGCCTTGGACGTCCCCGCCCACCATCCCGCCGGCTCGCCGGGATGCGCGGCACGGCGCCATGAATCGCAACGCGCAGTTGTGGCCGCATATGTTGTCCGAGAATTCGGTGGGAATTCGGTGTCGATGAGCGCTCGATTCACAAGCGCAAGACTGGTGGCTGTCATTGCCGCAGCCGTCCTCCTCGGGCTTGCTGCCGCGCGAATTCTCCATGTACAGCGCGCCGGCGCGAGACCCACTGCTCCGTCGGCCACGACTCCCCTGCCCGTACAGGTGGCCACCGTCGAGCGGCGAAACATCCCGGTCGTGCTCGAAGGGCTGGGGACGGTCGAGGCCTACAACACCGTTACGGTGAGACCGCTCATTCAGGGCCAGATCGCCGACATCGACTTCATCGAAGGGCAGAAGGTTCAGCGCGG
>JAKAXS010000517.1 GCA_021816505.1 Pseudomonadota bacterium | reverse complement strand
CGATCTGGCTCAGCGCGAAGGTCCAGGCGGCCGTTGAGGCCTCCGGATACACCACGCCTACGCCAATTCAGGAAGCGGCCATACCGATCGCGGTCTCCGGCCAGGACGTGTTGGGCATCGCCCAGACTGGCACCGGCAAGACTGCCTCTTTCACGCTGCCGATGATCACACGGCTTGAAACCGGGCGCGCCCGGGCACGCATGCCGCGCTCGCTGATCCTGGCACCGACGCGCGAACTTGCCGCGCAGGTGGCGCAGAGCTTCGAGAAATATGGCGTCAATCACAAGCTCAACGTGGCGCTGCTGATCGGCGGCGTCTCGATGGACGAACAGGTCAAGAAGCTCGATCGCGGCGCCGATGTGCTGATAGCCACGCCGGGCCGCATGCTGGATCATTTTCAGCGTGGACGCCTGATGCTGATGGGCGTCGAGATCCTCGTGATCGACGAAGCCGACCGCATGCTGGACATGGGCTTCATTCCCGACATCGAGAAAATCTGCAAGCTGCTGCCGCCCAAGCGCCAGACGCTCTTTTTCTCGGCAACGATGCCGCCGGAGATCACGCGGCTCGTCAACACGTTCCTCAACAATCCGCAGCGCGTTGAGGTGGCAAGGCCCGCCACGACCGCGAAGACCATCACGCAGCGCTTTCAGTTCTGTCCCGACGGCACGGATTGGGCCAAGCGTGATGCACTGCGCAAGCTGATCCGCGAAGACGGCGTGCGCAACGCCATCATCTTCTGCAACCGCAAGGTGGAAGTGGCGATCCTGCTCAAGTCGCTGCTGAAGCACGGCTTCAACGCCGGCGCGCTGCACGGCGACATGGACCAGAAGAGCCGCACGGAGACATTGGACAAGTTTCGCGGCGGCGAGATCATGTTCCTTGCCGCAAGCGACGTAGCCGCGCGCGGTCTGGACATTCCCGACGTCAGCCACGTGTTCAACTACGACCTGCCGCGCGACAGCGACGACTACGTGCATCGCATCGGCCGTACTGGCCGCGCCGGCAAGGAAGGACATTCGACCTCTCTCGTCACGCGCGAGGACCTGGGCAAATCGCTCAAGGAGATCGAGAAGATCATCGGCGAGCCGGCCGTGTGGCTTGGCGATCCGCCGACGGAAGACGATATCGCCAACTCGGGCAAGCGCCGCGGCGGACGTGGCGGGCGTGGACAAGACGCGCGTGGCGGCGAAGCGCGCGGCGGGCGTGAGAGCCGGGCCGGCGGCGGCGAGCGGGCTCGTCAGGGTCGGGGCCGTCCGGAGGGACAGCAACCAAACCGTGCAGACCGCGAACCGACTGTTGCCGGCGAGAAGCCCCGCGTAGCGCGGGCCGCGCAGCTGGATGCCGGCGAGCAACCGCCGATGCACGATTCACCGGCACCGGAGGCGCGTCCGGCTCGCCAGGACGCACGCCGTCCCGAGCAGCCGCGCGAAGAACGTGGTGGCCGTGGCGGGCGCGACCGCAGCGAACAGCCGCGTGCTGAACGCGGTGAGCGGCCGCCTCGTGGCGAACGTAGCGATCAGCCACGTGCTGAACGCGCCGAGCAGCCACGTGGCGAGCGTAACGAACGGCCGCGTGGTGAGCGCAGCGAGCAACCGCGCGGTGAACGCCCGCGCGGCGAACGCGGGGATCAACCACGCCGCAACGACGCCCGCGCTGAACAACCACCTCGCGCCGAGCAGGCTCCACGCCGCGAACGCGGTGGCGACGACCGTCCGCGTGGCGATCGCGGGGGCAAGCGGGATGGCGGCCAGCAGCACGACAACGCGGTCGGGTTCGCCGACAACGTTCCGGCATTCCTGCGCCGTTCATCGCGGCCGGTGAAGGTCGCCAACGAGTAGTCTATCTCGTGCTCTGTTTTGATTTGAGGGAGGCGCGCTTCGGGCGCGCCTTCGTCGTTCTGGCGCTGGCCTCGCGGCGGCCGACCGCAATTGCGTTGCGCGCCCAGACGTGCAGGTCTTCCGGATCGTCCATCAACCGCTCGGGCACGCGATAGTAGGAAGCGATCTGTGCCGGACCGTTCTTCGTCTCATAGCTGAACGGCCCCGTCCCTTCGGCTTCGAACGCAGCACGCCCTGCCTCATCCGTCTTGAAATAGAGGCAATCCTCGTCGAGCAGCGCGAAGACCGTGCCGTCGCAGTAGGCCGCCGCACCGCCGAACATGCGGCGCACCGTGATGTGGCCGAGACCCTGCAGCAGTTCTGTGACCTGATCGATGAAGCCGGCCGAGACCGTCATGGCGGCGGATCGAGCGTGCGAATGACGGTGGCACCTGCGGAGCGGCGGCGGGACGGCACGAAGACCGGCTGCTGCAGCGAGACGGCGATACCCTGCTCTTGGAGCCGGCGGATCAGACGCGTAGCCGCGCTCTCGGCATCATGGCCGTCGAAGAACCCGCGCATGTAGCGATCGACATCGTAGACTTCGATCCGGCCCGGCTTGCCCGACGTCACGGCGACGGCCGGTTCGGTCAGCGATTTAAGCAGCGCGTAGGTGAAGAGGCCATTGCCCTGCTCGTCCTTAGGGCGAGTGTCCGCAAATGCGAGTTCGCCCTGATCGAGCGAGTATTGACCCGGCGCTGCGGAAAAGAAGAAGTCGGCGGTGAGCAGATTGCGCTCGAACTCCAGGCGTACTGCCGCGGGATCGAACGCGCGCTCGCCCGAGATCGACGCGGTCGTGCGGCAAGCGTCGATGATCACGAGCTTCTCGCCGGCAATCGGCTCCATCAGCGCGATGAGGCGATCAGACGACAGTGCGTCGCGCTCCAGGCTCTCTTTCGAATAGTTGCCGTCGATGTCGGGTCCGAGCAAGGCGGTAAGGCCCTTGGCGTCGCGATACGGATTGAGCAGGCCGTGGCCGGAGAAATAGAACAGGGTGAGGTCGTTCTCGTCCGCTTCTTGCGCGACCTTGCCGAGCGCACTCGCAATGTTGGAAATGGTCGCTTCGTGGACCCGCACGACGAGATC
>JAKAXS010000040.1 GCA_021816505.1 Pseudomonadota bacterium | reverse complement strand
TCGATCGAAAGGATCCACGCATCCTCTCGAACATGCAGGATCGCGCATCCTCCAACATTCGCTCGGAGCGTCGCGACAGCTGGCGCCGGGCCTGGTGGGCACCCCGCGTCGGTCGCTGATTTGAGTGATGTGGCGTCCGCGTAAGTAAGGGTTGAGTAGCTTTTGAAGGGTCGCGCCGGTAACGGCGCGGCCCTTCTGCTTTTGTTCGAGTCATCCCGGCCACAGTCGACGCTTCGCCACCTGCTTATTAGCCGGTTGGTAATGACCGATTCTTATCCTGACCCCAGTCGTGTGGTGATGAGGGTTGGCATGGTCGGGTTCAGGCCGCTGGTGATCGAGCAAATCGCCAGGCGTGGCAGCATTAAAGAAGTTGATGTTCGGCGTATCGACAACCTGATCCGTGCCGAAGGAGCGATCAGCCGTGCTGAGGCTGAGATGCTGTTCGCGTTGCAGGATGCGGCGCGCGTGCAAGATGCGTCCTGGGCGCAGTTCTTCATCGATGCGGTGTCCGATCACGTTGTCGATCACGCGGAGCCGGCTGGCTACGTCAACGCCGACAACGCCAATTGGCTGATGCGGTGGATCACGACCGAAGGCTATGTCGCAAGCCGCATAGAGTTCGACCTTCTGTTGACCATCCTGGAGCGGTCGCGCTGGGCACCGGTCAGCCTCGGCATCTTCGCCTTGGACCAGGTTCGTCACGCGGTGATGAATGCCGTCGGCCCGCTGCGTTCGGGCCACCAGTTCGTGCCGCGCGGTCAGATGACTGAAGCAGACGTCGACGTCGTCCGCCGGATCCTGTCCGCGATCGGCCGTGACGCATACCTGAGTGTCACCCGGGCCGAAGCCAATGCCCTGTTCGATCTCGATGGGTGCATCGAGGGCGAACGTCTGACCGTCTGGTCCGACCTGCTGTTGCGGACCGTGGCGCACGGAATGCTTGGATCGTTGGGCCAGGGCCTGGCAGCGCGCTGCGACGCGTTCGCCGCGACCGCGCTGGATCATTCCTGTTCGCGGGATGTCAGCCGCGAGGAACTCGCCCTGCTGCGCCTCGAGCGCCAGCGCCTGGAGATCGTGACGAACGAGGAGTTCCAGGACTGCAGTGCACGCTGGTTGTCGCTGCGGATGAACGAGTTCTCCGACCTCTGCCGCCGCGAGCAGGAGTTCCTGGGGCGCCTGGCCCAGGTCCATCCGGCCATCGAGGCGGCTCTGGCCGGCGAAGGTCTGGAGTTCATCGTCGAGGACGTCGTAGCGGCCTAGAATCGTACAGCGGGCCCGGTTCGTTAAGGATAGGGGCCGGTCCGGTCGGCTTTGCAGCCGGTTTCCTGCAATCTTCGGAAAACTCTCGGTTTACGGCAGCGGTGGGGGCGACTAGAACACGCCTTTCGCCAACGCAAAATAACCAGACGGGGCTATCCGAGGCGATGTTCAAGAAGATCCTGATTGCCAACCGCGGCGAGATTGCCTGCCGCGTGATGAAGACCGCTCGCAAGATGGGCATCAAGACGGTCGCCGTCTATTCCGATGCCGACCGGGATGCCCTGCATGTCGAGATGGCGGACGAAGCCGTCCACATCGGCCCGCCGGCCGCGTCGGAAAGCTATCTGATCATCGACAAGATCCTCGACGCCTGTAAGCGCACCGGCGCGGAAGCCGTGCACCCCGGTTATGGCTTCCTGTCCGAGCGCGAGGCGTTTCCCGTCGCCCTGCAGAAAGCCGGTCTGGTCTTCATCGGTCCCAACCCCGGCGCCATTGCCGCCATGGGCGACAAGATCGAGAGCAAGAAGGCGGCCGCAAAGGCGAAGGTTTCCACCGTCCCGGGTCATCTGGGCGAGATCTCCGACGCCAAGCACGCGGTCAAGATCGCCGAGGAGATCGGCTACCCGGTCATGATCAAGGCCTCCGCCGGTGGTGGCGGCAAAGGCATGCGTATCGCCTACGATCGCAAGGAGTGCGAGGAAGGCTTCACGCTGGCGCGTTCGGAAGCGAAGTCGAGCTTCGGCGATGACCGCATCTTCATCGAAAAGTTCATCGAGAACCCGCGCCACATCGAAATCCAGGTGCTGGGCGACAAGCACGGCAACATCGTCTACCTGGGCGAGCGCGAGTGCTCCATTCAGCGCCGCAACCAGAAGGTCATCGAGGAGGCTCCGTCGCCTCTGCTGGACGAGAAGACGCGCAAGTTGATGGGCGAGCAGGCCGTCGCGCTGGCGAGGGCCGTGAACTACGACAGCGCCGGTACGGTGGAGTTCGTCGCCGGTCAGGACCGTAGCTTCTTCTTCCTTGAGATGAACACCCGCCTGCAGGTGGAACATCCGGTGACGGAGCTGATCACCGGCATCGACCTGGTCGAGCAGATGATCCGCGTCGCCGCCGGCGAAAAGCTCGCCTTCAAGCAGTCCGACATCAAGCTGGACGGCTGGGCGGTGGAGAGCCGCATCTATGCCGAAGACCCCTACCGCAACTTCCTGCCCTCGATCGGCCGTCTGACCAAGTACAGGCCGCCGGCGGAAAGCAGCACGAACGGCGTCACGATCCGCAACGATACCGGCGTGTTCGAGGGCGGCGAGATCTCGATGTTCTACGACCCGATGATCGCCAAGCTCGTGACGCACGCACCGACGCGCGCGGAGGCCATCGAAGTTCAATCCGAGGCCCTGGACGCGTTTTACATCGACGGCATTCAGCACAACGTGCCGTTCCTCACCGCCCTGATGCAGCACCCGCGCTGGCGCTCGGGCAACATCTCGACCGGCTTCATCAAGGAAGAATACCCTGACGGCTTCGCTGTGCGGGCCGCCGAAGGCAACGAGCTGAAGGTGCTGGCCGCCGTCGCGGCCGTTGTCGACCACCAGAACAACGCGCGCCGTCGCGAAATCACGCACCAGATGTCGGGGCGGCCGGTCCGCTTCGCCAAGCGCCGCGTCGTGAAGGTGGGAGAGGTGTCCCAGTTCCTCGAAGTGGCGGGCGGCGAGGGTACGGGCGAACTCTACTTCGTCACGTTGCTGAGCGCCGACGGCTCGCCGCAGGACACGTTGGAGATCGTCACCAACTGGTCCCCGGGTGAACCGGTCTGGCATGGCCGTGTCGGCGGAACGCCGGCGACGGTGCAGGTGCGCCCGATCCTCAATGGCGTAAACCTCGCCTATCGCGGCGTGCAGGCCCCGATCCGCGTCTACACCGAGCGCGAAGCCGCGCTGGCCGCGCTGATGCCTGAGAAGCAAGCGGCGGACATGTCGAAGTTCCTGCTGTGCCCCATGCCCGGCCTTGTCAAAGCCATCCACGTCGGAGAGGGCGCCGAGGTCAAAGCCGGTGACGCGCTGGCCGTCGTCGAAGCGATGAAGATGGAAAACATCCTGCGCGCCGAGCGCGACGGCACCGTCAAGGTGGTGAATGCGAAGGCCGGCGACAGCCTCGCAGTCGACGCGGTCATCCTGGAATTCAACTGACGGCGCCGGCCATGGCCGACAGAACGGTCCACGTCAGGATAACCGGGCGCGTTCAGGGCGTCGGCTATCGCGCGTGGACCGAGGATGCCGCCGCCGAGCTGGGCTTGCGCGGCTGGGTGCGCAATCGCCGCGATGGATCGGTGGAAGCCATCTTCTCGGGTGGCGCACCGGCCGTGGATGAAATGCTCGCGCGCTGCAAATCCGGCCCACGGTCCTCTCGTGTCGACGGCGTCGCCGTCTCCGACCGGCCCGCGGGCGAAGACCTGCCTCTCACGTTCCAGTTCCGGCCGACCGAGTAGAACGCGGTTCCTGCGGTTCAGGCGTGCCGCGCCGCTTCACGCCGCAGGCTGGCGATCACCGGCTCGTAGGCCTCGTCGTCACGCGTCTCGGGGTACGCCATATACACAGGGTAGACGAACTTGCGGGCGCGCTTGGGGATCCGCAGGCGTCCGCGTGCGACGTGCTTCTTCACCATGCGCAGCGGGAAATACCCGGCGCACTCGTTGCTCAGCAGGTAGTCCAGGCTGATCGGTCCGACGTCCAGGCTGAGGCCCGGGTTGGTCAGTTCCGGAAACGCGATGGCATGGTCCTGGTGGAAGTCCGGCCCCCAGTCGATGAACACGTAGTCCTCCGATGCCCAGCGGGTCGGCGCCTTCGCGGACGTCACCAGCACGAACTCTTCATCGAACAGGTGCTCCATCGTGTGCCCCGGCGGCTGTGAGGGACGGTACATGATGGCGAGGTCGAGCGTGCCTTCTATCAGCCGCTGCGTCATCGCCGCCGACACGCCCTGCACGGCCGACACGGCGATATCGGGAATGTTGGTTCGCATCCATGCGATCCATTTGATCAGGAAGTCGTCCCACAGCGCCGGCGGTGCACCGATCGACAAATGGTCGCGGTGCTGATCGGAGAGACCCACTTCGGCCTGCGCATGCTGCCAGACGCGCACCAGCGCCAGCGCGTGCCTCTCGAACTGCTTGCCGGCATTCGTCAAGGTGGCGCCCGTCTTGGAGCGCTCGAACATCGGACGGCCCAGCATGTCTTCGAGACCCTTGATGCGGCCCGAAACTGTCGACTGCGTGATGTTCATTTTGCGCGCGGCGTCGATGAAGCTGCCGCTCTCAGCGACCATGAGGAAGGTGCGGGCGAGATTGATGTCCATCGAGTACGCCCCTCCGAAAAATGGCGTGAGGTTCCATCTATCGGAATCTCCGATAGCAATCACCGAAAATTTCCGTTTGAACGTCAAGCGCAAAATCTGCGCAAGTAAGACTCGCGTGAACTTCGAGTCGCGCGCGATCCCGAATCGTTCGGGTCAAACAACTGAAGGACGAAGACAATGGCGAAAGCGAAAGCCAAGAAGCCCGCTGCAAAGGCGAAGAAGGCTCCGGCGAAGAAGAAGAAGTAACAAGTTTCGTTTTGAGTGCGATGGGAGTGGCCGCGATGTCCTTTAAGGCGTTCTCGGCCGGCGCAACAGCAGCTTTCCTTCTCGTCACGTCTGCTCAGGCAGGTTCGATCACGAATCGGGATGATAGGGACCACACGGTCACCGTCATCGAGGGCGAGGCCAAAAAAGACCATGTTCTCAAGCCCAATGCGGCGCTTGAGGGCATATGTCCAAAGGGATGCCTGATACGCCTCAACGACAACGTCGACGATGAACCGTATGAGCTGGAAGGCTCAGACATCATCTCGATCGATGGCGGAGAACTCTGGCAGGAAAAAGCGGACGAGCCGGACGCACCTACCTCAGGTGCTGAAGGCCAGACTTCTCGGTCCGCTCCGGCCCCCTGACACTCGGACACCAATGTGAACGCCCGGCTCGCGCAATGCGAAGCCGGGCGTTCCATTTTGGTACACCAGCTAGCCGTCGCCTTTGATGATGACGGGAGCATTGAGCGGGTCCGGCGCGTCGTAGACGAGACCGAAGCGTTGCTCGAACGCTACCTTGAGCGCGTTGTCCACATCTCTCATCGATGCGGCGATCCCGAGTTTCGCGAGGCTCGTGACGCCGCGATCGGCAATTCCGCAGGGCACGATGCCTTCATAGTGAGAGAGATCGGGACTGACGTTGAGGCTGATGCCGTGCAGGCTGATGCCGCGCCGGATGCGAATGCCGAGTGCCGCGATCTTCGCCTCGGCCGCTCCGGCTTCGTCGACCCAGACGCCCACGCGGCCATCCACCAGCCGGCCGCTCACGCCGAGCGACGACAGCGCTTCGATGATCCAGGCTTCCAGTCCTTGAACGAATCCGCGCACGTCACCGCCGTGCCGCGCTTTCACGTCCAGCATCACATACGCGATGCGCTGGCCCGGTCCATGGTAGGTGAGTTCGCCGCCGCGCCCGGTCTTGTGAACGGGAAAGCGCGTCTCATCGACGAGGTGCTCCGGCTTGGCGCTGGTGCCGGCGGTATAGAGCGGCGGATGCTCCACGAGCCAGACGAGTTCTCCGGCGCTGCCCGACGCGATTTCCGCCGCGCGCGTTTCCATGACCGCCACGGCGTCTTCGTAGGGCGTGAGGCCGGAGCTGACGGCCCAGGCGACCGGTGATGGCGTAGGGGAGGACATGGATGGACGACCGGGTGAACTGATTGCAGGACAATGCGAGCCTGCTGCCGGTTGTTCCAGCTCGCGCGCCTCACGGCAACGCCGTTCGCGGCCGCTGAGGCGTAAAACAGGGCACTTTCGGCCCTTATGAAACGGGCGCTTGCCAGCCGTCCCAACCAATGTTAGTCGGACGCCTCCGGAGCGCCCTGCGCCTCCCGGATCAGCACGCTGGCCCTTCGTCAGGCCCTCGTTGCGGTAGCGGTCATGGCGGAATTGGTAGACGCACTACCTTGAGGTGGTAGCGGGGCGACCCGTGGAGGTTCGAGTCCTCTTGACCGCACCATAAGTTCCTAAAGCTTTGGAACTTGGATAAACCTCCCGTTTACGGGGCTTTGGCACGGTAACCTGCTGCACACACCTGCTGCACAGGAGACAGCCGTGGCGCGCAAACCAATAAGACCCCTCCCCAAGCCAACGCGCCGCAAGGGAGCGCTAACTTATGAAATCCGCGTACGTGTGCCTGAAGAGGCGCGCGGTGGGCGCTTTTCTGGAAGGCATACAACTCGAAGCCTGGGGACGCGCGACAAGGCAGACGCCTACGAGGCGTTGCCCGCAATTTGGCAGAGCCTGCAGACCGAGTTTCAGGACGAAGCTCGACTACTCGCAGCTGCTAGCTTGGGTGCGTCAGTTGCCGTCGATGCCTCGACCGTGACCACGTCAACGTTGTCGCCGCTCCGCGTGTTCTCCAATGATGAGGTTTGTCAGATTTACCGCGACCGCATCATCAACAGCGCCTGGACCTCACGGCGAGAACACTTGATGTTTGTCCGTTCGCGCCCCGCCTGGCAGCAACCGACTCCAGAACAGCTCGCGGAAGACTATCGAACGGGCTTGGACAGCGCACTCGCAAGTATCAGAGCGCGTCTGGAGACCTGTGATCTGCGGCAGGAACAACTCTTTCTAAAATCACTCGAGAAGTCAGGCCAAGGTGTCGTAGCCGACCAAGACGGCGCCTGCCTTGCCTTGGCCCTGACCGACATGCAGGCCCGGGTCGCACTGCGAGATGACTTTATTGCGACCCGGTATCAAAGCGGCGACACGGGCAGCTCACCTCCGGTTTTACAGGTGCCAGCACCCAATCAGGCGCCACCGCTCTCTACATATGTCACCACCTACGTCCTGCGTCGAAAGCCAAGTTCCGAGCGCGCGGAAAGCCTTCAAGCCACGGTGAGGGAGTTCATCGAGCATTTGGGTGACCGACCCGTCGACGCTTATCGCTCGGTAGATGGGTCCTCGTTCGTTTCTCTGCTCCTGACCTTGCCTGCCAATTGGAAGAAGTCCAAGCAGTTGCGCAATTTGCGCCAGGCCGACGCCGCAGCGAAAGCAAAGGCACTCGATCTGCCGTGCCAGTCCCCGAAAACGATCCGGAAGAAGGTCGCTCACCTCGCGATGCTCTTTAAAGCTGCCCGTGGCGGTCATCCTGGCGTCACTATTACGTTTCCGCTCGACGAGGTGCCGTCCACGGGACCGGCCAACAAAGCCAAGACTCCCTTCGTCGTGTCCGAGCTTCAGCAGCTATTCGATGCCAAGCTCGGTGTCGATCTCCACTGGATTAGCCTCATAAGTCTGTTCTCAGGTGCGCGATCGAACGAGATTGCACAATTGAGCCGATCCAACGTCCGGCAGTTCGAGGACATCTGGTATCTGGACATTGGCAAGCAGATGAAACTCAAAAATGACGACAGCTCGGTCAGGTCAGTGCCGGTTCATCGTCAGCTGATCGACCTGGGTTTCGTCGATTTCGTGCAGTCAAAGCCGGATCTGATATTCCCGGGACTGACGCAGCATCGGTCGGGGCGGTTTTCGGACGCGCTGGGCAAGAGCTTCACCTACCGTCTCAAGAAATTTGGGATCAAACGTCCTAAGCTGAGCTTCCACAGCTTGCGGCACACTTTTGAGGCACGCCTGAAGGTGACGGCCCCTCGGGAGGCGGAAGCGCGCGAACGGATCGCAGGGCACGCGCTTAAAGGCGAAGCCGCGCGTTACGGTAATAGCTATGAGGCGGAAGCTGCCGACATGGACTGGTTGAAAGTCAAAGCCAACGTCATCAACACGCTTCACTGGCAGGGCCTGAAGCTGCGGCGGCCGGGACTATAGATCGGCGATCCGACGAGAAAGCCTCTTCAGGGTCATTAGCGGCACCAGCGTCCAAGCGGCGTATTAAACATGCCGCCAAGCAAGACCACCTTGTTGGCCCATGAGCAACACCACCCTCAAAGCCGAGTAGCTCGGTCCGGCGAGGGAAGAAAATTTGCCGCGCTTTCGCGCCAAATCAATGAGTTACCGCGCCTTCAAGCAGGCGTGTCCCTTTCGTCGTGCTTCCAACGCAGTACTGCGGCAGCCAGATGAAAGGCTGACAAACCTCCGAGAGTTGCCCGCCGACACTTATCGCGAGGCTCGGCGCTCGAACATCGCAGCTGTACAGCGCCAAACAGTTAAGGCATCGTTAATGAATTGCCGTGTGCGTGAGTGGGGAAGATGGAGACCGGATCGTTCGTCCGGCGGCTAGTGTCCGCCTTATATTTTATAGTGTTCATTACATTGATCGTCGTAGCCGGGGCTTCAGGTCTGTTTGGGGGAACGGTTCAGAGTTTTCTGGCTGAGAAATTGTCTCTCGCAGAAGCGATTTATTCCGCCAACAAGCGCGTCTTTGACTGGGCTATTTTGATCATCGGGTCGAGCGTGCCGGCAGTGACGGGTGTCCTCGCCATCTTGAAGAGCTATTACTACGCCGAGCGGAATCTCCCGATGAGGCTACAAGAGCTGATAGATAGTGCCCAACGCGCACATCTCGAAACTAGGCCACTCTTACTGGCCAGTGTGACCGCCTCAACGAGCCGCGAGGACTTTCTTGTCTCTCCGATTTATTCCAGCCCCCTGGCCCGTTTGGGCAAGGCGCTCGGCTTTTCAAGCATGTACTACGACGCGAAGGAGCTCGCTGCTTCAGTCGAAGTATTTGACGGTGAGATCGCCACTCTGAAGTCTCGAACGGCAGAAATTCAGGATCGAAAAGTTACCAGCCATCTCATTCGGGGAGCATACCTCTCTAAGGTCGCTTCCAGCCATGCGAAGGATTCGAAAGAGTGGCGGGAGAAGATCGACGCCGCATTGACGGAGTACAGAGCCGCTCTCAGACTCCGACCAAACGATCTCGACAGCCTTGAAGGTGCCGCCGCGCAGTATCACGCGTTGGGTGATGATCCGGAGCTGCTGCAAACGTTGGCAAAGGCATCAACAGTTGCTGCCCAAGAGGATGTGCCGATAAGGCAAGCACGCGCACTCAGAAGGATCGCTGCAGTACACAATCGCCGGACCACCGGGGCGGAGTGGGAAAAGGCCAGGGCGAACCTTGTGAGGTCAAGAGAACTCCTTCGTCCCCTGCTGGTCTTCGGGAGGCCAGAAGTGTTGGAGATGGCAAAAGCAGAATTGCTGTTTGGCGAGGTCCAGACCAAGCGGGAGAAATTTAGCGCGGCTAGAGATGCATTTAGCGAAGCCGAGCGCCTGTTCGACTCGCTGAACGATGCCGTTGGATCAAAGCGCGCGCAAGACGGGAAGAACGCTCTAATCGTTCCCTCCCTGGATAAGGAAGCGCCGGGGCTCTAAAACGGCAACTACATGCCCCAGAACCAACCAATCAGTCTTCCGAGAATGAACGCGCTGCTTGAGGCAAACAGAGCATTTATCCACGTGGACGCCAAAACGGCTGGTCCAGAAGTGTTCGACCGCATACCCGCATGAGCTAGCGCCGATAAGCGCGTGAAACTTTGGAGCGCGATCAGAGAGGCGGAGACTACTGCAAGCCACCAGGACGCGTTCAGAAGTCCTCCGTAGCATGTCGCTAACAGCACGATGAAAAGCAGGATGGGCTGAGTGCGCTGTGTCATTGGCATTTCCGAATCGATAACGCGCACAGATGGCCATTCCACGACCAGGGGAATAATTCGCAAGAGCTGGGTGACCTTTTTAGTCGATCAGCTGTGCACTACTCTCAATTCTCTAACGAATCCCCGTAGCCCCTGTTCCGATTGCCCTAGAAATCGGACCCTACTTCGCTCGGTCTGGGCCTTAAGGTGCGGCGCCTGGTTGCGAAGTATGCTGTCAGAACCGCCCTGTTACGCTCGCGAACTAACACCACACGAACGGACGCACCTTCTGGGGGGCTGGCCGTCGGAGGTTCAAATAGTCTCGCTCCGACCAACTGCCAGATCGCTTTTCAGGGCGCGCGCTGGGGCGCAAATCTGCCATCTAGCCTGTGAATAACTCGGATCGCTTATGATCTGTCGAGCCCTGCCCGCCACACTGGTAGGTCGAGAGGTGATTCTCATGCCGGCTGCCACATCGATTCCTGACGAGATACGCAAAGTCGTTTCAGACCTGCGCGTTGGAGATGCCAACGAGGCAACCACGCGCCAGCGCGTCATCGACGCCGTTCTCTACGACATTTTAGGCTGGGCCAAAGAAGAGGTCGTGCCTGAGAATCGGATCAGCGAAGACGGTGCAATCGGTTACATCGATTACTTATTTTCGACCGCACAAGCTAGCGTGCTGGTTGAAGCGAAGCGCGTCAACGCCAAGTTTGATCAACTGCCGGAAGGTCGTCGCGCTCCGCTGAAGGGTTCTTGGATGCGCGGCGCGACCGGCGAGGCCGTGCGGCAGGCTCGGGACTATGCTCGTAAACGTAATGTAGGCTTCGCCGTTGTCACAAATGGTGACGCGTGGATCGTATTTCCGGTGAACCGTACGGATCTTGTCTCCTTTGAAGAGTCTTATGCAGTCGTCTTCAAGGATGCGTTATCGGCGCTGGACAAGGATCGCGAGGAATTTGTCGCGCTATTATCCCGTGCAGCCGTCATCAACGGTGCGCTTGACAACAACCTGCTCGGATCGGATCGCAACCAAATCGACGGCCGACGCTTGAACGCCATCTACGACCGGTCGTTCTCTAAGGTGAACCGTGTCAGCGTATTTTCCCACATCGAACAAGAGATAATCACTGCATTTTCGGAGGAACTCCTTGCCGACAATCCCGACATTCTGAGGCGCGCTTACGTCGAAACACCCGACCGCGTTCGGTTCGATGATCGCATCCAGATGTACGTTAAGAAGCGCGAGCAGGTTCTAGCGCAAAGACCCTTCAGGCCGGTCGGACGCAAAGGCGACCTTACCGATATCGCCGCCAAGATTACCAACCGCAGGGTGGCTACCCGTCCCGTTGCGGTGTTGACGCTCGGCCAAGTAGGTTCCGGGAAGACGACATTCTTGAACTACGTGTCCAAAGTCAGCGCTCGCGAACACTTTGCGCACGATCCCGGCCGCGCGACGGCCCATTGGATCTACGTGGATTTTCGTGATTACTCGGCCGATATTTCCCCGCGTGCGCATGTCATCTCAAAAGCCTTCGAGTACGTTTCGAACCATCCATTTCTAAAGGATTACGAACTCTGTCTCAGGCATGCTTACGCTAGAGAAATCGAAACGGTGAAGGCAGGTCCGATGGCGCTCATGGCCAAGACGCCTGAAAAGATCGACGAGGCTATCACCGATTTGATGATGAAGGACTTCACCGCCCGCGAACCTTATGTGGTGAAGGTACTAAGCTATGCCACGCAGCACGCGCCCGTATTTCTTGTCATCGACAACGTTGACCAGCGCGAACGGCAGGACGATCAGGCGGCGATCTTTCTCGATGCATTGTCGCTAGCGCGCGTGCTCGGCGCCAATCTTGTGTTGGCAATGCGCGACGCCACATATCTTCGTAACAAGAACGCCCCCGTTTTCGACGCCTTCGACTTCGATGCGGTTTCCATCGATCCGCCCGCCGTACAAGCCGTTCTGTCTAAGCGGTTCAATATTGCCCGCAATCTTCTGACCGACAAGAGCTTTGACTTCACCGCTGAAAACGGTGCTCGTGTAAGGGTTGAAGACGCTGCCGTGATCGTGGATATGCTTGCAGCAGGCATTCTAAACACAGAGGTCGGACGCCTGATCGAGGTCGCTGCAACTGGCGATACGCGCATGGCGCTCAAGATGACACGTCAGTTTTTACAGTATGGCTACTCATCG
>JAKAXS010000516.1 GCA_021816505.1 Pseudomonadota bacterium | reverse complement strand
CGAACGTTCACGTCCTGACGCACGGCCTCCACTACGCCAGCGGCGTGTTCGAAGGCGAGCGTGCCTATGGCGGCGAGATCTTCAAGCTTTCGGAGCACACCGCGCGTCTGATCGAAGGCGCGGGTACGATGGACTTCGTGATCCCGTTCTCCGCCGCGGAGATCGACGCGGCCTGCCGCGAGGTCTTGAAGGCCAACAACCTCGTCGACGGCTATCTACGCCCCATCGCCTTCCGTGGCAGCGAGATGATGGGCGTGTCCGCCCAGAAGAACAAAATCCATCTTTCGATCGCCGCCTGGGACTGGGGCTCATACTTCCCCATGGAGCAGCGCCTGAAAGGCATTCGCGTCGGGCATGCGCAGTATCGCCGTCCTGATCCGGCGACGGCGCCGTGCAAGGCGAAAGCCGCCGGTCTCTACATGATCTGCACGCTCGAGAAACATCGTGCCGAACGCGCCGGCTATGCGGATGCTCTGATGCTCGACTATCGCGGTCAGGTGGCCGAGTGCACGGGCGCGAACGTGTTCTTCATCAAGGAGGGCGTCATCCACACGCCAATCCCGGACTGCTTCCTCGACGGCATCACGCGTCGCACCGTCATCGGTCTCGCCAAGGCACGCGGGCTCGAAGTCATCGAGCGCGTCATCATGCCGGACGAGCTTTCGACATTCAGCGAATGCTTCCTCACCGGAACGGCCGCTGAAGTCACGCCCGTCGCCGAAATCGGAGGCACGCTCTACAAGCCCGGCAAGATCTCCGAGCAACTCGTCCATGACTACATGGATCACGTGCAGCCCAAGACGAAGCAGGCGGCAGAGTAAGTCAGCTTCGCGCAAGCTCGCTGTGGGTGCGCGTGCAGCGCATTCCTGCAACAGGAATCATGCTCGGAACTTGCCCGTTTCTCCAGCATCTTGGCCGAACTGTTGCTGTGATATGCCAGGTACGCGGCAACTAAAACGCACGTCCTTTGCAGCCGGCTTCTGACAATTAAGAATCTGTTAACTGCTTTGCATGCCCAATCGAGACGGCTCCGCACATCAAAAGAACGGAGCGACTCGGGGAAGAGGAAGAGCCCGCCACAGCCTTCAAGCAGGGGAAGCCGATGGCGCAGATTTTTGAGTTCCCGGCCGCGCAGCCGCGGGCCAGCAGCAACGCTCATACGATGTCGGGCGTGCCTGGCGAGGTGGTGATGTTTCCCGGCATTCGCTACGAGCGAATGGACGAACATGCGGTCGCCAAATCCAAGAAGCGGCCGAGCGCACGGCGCGACATGCTCGAGTTCGAAGACTAGAAGCGACTAGCGCGCCGCCGCGACCGCGCCGCGCACACCGCATACGCTTCGTTTGAGTTCCGCTTCGTTGATGGCGCGATAGGCCATCCCTTGATCGGGCGCACGCAAGATGGCTACGCCGCGTTTCGCTGGTAGCGACAGCGATCGATCTTCCTTCACGCTTTGCCCCGATGCCTGCGGCGTCAGTCCGGCAAACCTCTCGTCAGATGTCGACAGCACCAGCGACACTTCGGTGCGCCGTCCAGGCTGCGCCACCGCGGCGTAGATGCTGTCGCCCTTGTCGGAGAACACCGACAGGCTCCAGCCCGCGCCCGGCAGATTGGCCGTGATCTGCACCGGTCCCTTGGTGGAGTCGAAGCGGCACATCGCATAACGCGAGTCCGGCCCCATGAAGGGCAGCGGCTGTGCGCCCGGCGCGATGACCGGCAGGAGCTTCATGCTGTTGACGGGCAGCAGGTCGGCAAGACGGCTGTAGGCCGTCGACGGCGCAAGTCTGGGAGCAGCCAGCGTCGCCAGGATATGCAGGATCACGACTGCGACCAGGGCCGCGGCGATCACCCTCAATTTCACGCGCGGCAGGCGCGCCAAAAGTTCCGAGGCAGTCATCGGCAGTTCACCTGCTCGATCGATGGAATGGGATTCTTTTCCTCCTCGCGATCTTTCTCCGAGGACCCGAGGCCGAGGTCGACGATCGTGAGAACCAACGCCAGCCGCCCGGCGCCGCCCGTCGGCAGCCAGTTGCCGGGCCGCGCATCGCGCGCGAGCGTGATGGCGTAGTCGCCGTTCGGCTTCAGCGCGATCGTGTCGCTGGTGAAGGTGTAGCGCTCGGCCGGGTTGGAGATCACGCGCCCATCGTCGTCGAACACCGCCAGGCTCCACCAGCTCCCCGCGATGTCGTGCCCCTTCACGGCATACTCGCACGATGAATGCAGCCGGCTGCCACCGTCGTCGTAGCGTGCGGTCAGCGTCTGCGCCACTTCCGTGCTCATCGGCAGCGTTCCCATGCGCGCGAAATGCGCCCGCGTGTAGGGATCCGCATCGGCCCGCGCCGCGGACAGCCACGTCACCCACGGACCGACGCGTTCCGTCGTCAACGCCGAACCGGTGTCGACCATGTACCAGGCCGAGCCGATACCCGCGATCAGAACGAAGCCGATGAACATCGCATAGTCAGCCGCGATGTTCGTCGCGTACGCGATGCGCTTCTTCAGCCGATGCAGGACAAAACCGAGATTGGAGCGCATCAGCGGGGCGCCGTCACGCGGGTGTCACGCTCACTGCCTGGCGGCAGGCCGAGCGACGCACGGTTGTCCTTCTTCTGCGGCGCTGGCGCGTTGGGATCGGCCGGCGCCGTCGCGGGATCGGCGACGCCGCCCGCCTTGCGCATTGTCGTGCTGATCCGGCGCAGCGTCTCGCGCGCATTGTCCGTCATGAGGCTGGTCGCCTTCTGGTCGCCGGCGGCCGCCTGCGCAGCGTAGTTGGGATCGGTTTCCTTCAGCATGGCGATCCGCTCCTGCTCCGCCACCTGCGTGGGATGCGGCTTGAGACCCGGGATCGTCGGAATGTCCATGTTGGTGTGCGCGACCGACATGAACGCATGCCAGATCGGAGCCGCCTTCTGTCCGCCCGTCGTGCCGCTCGCCATCGGACGGTTGTCGTCGTTGCCCAGCCACACCACGCCGA
>JAKAXS010000515.1 GCA_021816505.1 Pseudomonadota bacterium | reverse complement strand
GTGCAGGCATGCCGGGCTACAGGACGGCCAACGTATTCTGGAGCTCGGCTGTGGGTGGGGTTCTCTGACGCTGTGGATGGCGGAGCGATATCCAGGCTCGCGCATCACCGCGATTTCCAACTCCCATACGCAGCGCGCCTACATCGAGAGCGCGTTGGCGCGCCGTCGCCTGACGAACGCGAACGTGATCACGGCGGACATCAATGCGTTCGCGCCCGGCGCCGTGTTCGACCGCATCGTTTCGGTGGAGATGTTCGAGCATTTGTCGAACTGGCGCGAGATCCTGTTGCGGCTGAAGACCTGGCTCGCCGCCGACGGCCGGCTGTTCCTGCACGTGTTCGCACACGACGTCGCGCCTTATCGTTTCGACCACGGCGACGCCGCGGATTTCATAGCGCAGCACTTCTTCACCGGCGGCATCATGCCGAGCCACGCCTTGATCGGCGAATTCGGCGACACGTTCACGGTCGAAGACGAGTGGCGCTGGAGTGGCGAGCACTACGCACGCACGGCGCGCGACTGGCTCGCCAACTTCGACCGCAACCGCGCTGCGATCGAAGAGATTTTCCGTGACGTCTACGGGGCGGATGCGCGGCTCTGGATGCGCCGCTGGCGCTTGTTCTTTCTCGCCACGGCAGGCCTCTTCGGCTATCGGGGCGGGTCGCCCTGGGGCGTCAGCCACTATCGACTGCGGCCGACACCCTAGGTCTTCGACTTGCTCAGCGACAGATGTATCCTGGCAACCCGGCCGCTGCTGCCGAGCGCGCAAGCTTCACTCCGAGTGCCACGGCGTGGTCGTAGTCGTCGGCAACCATGCGTGATGGGATTGTCGTGCGGAAGAATTCGGCCCAGCGAAACTCGGAGTATGGAGCCTTGGTCTTCTTGAACCCACCCTCTTCGCGCACCGACCACGCCAGATCGCGATAGGTGTCGGCCTTCAGCCCTTTTATGCCGCGCGGCATTCTCGAAAGCGGCACGCGGCTGCCGGTTTCGTCGTATGGATAGACCAATCCTTGCGTTTCCATCGCTGACCAGAACGCCTTCGGGCTCAAGTCCGAGTAGTCGTCGATAATCTGGACAAAGGCGTTCGTTACCCGGCTTTGCAACAGTGCGAGGCTCAGGTGATGGTGGTCGACGATGTAGAGTTCCCGTCCGGGGCCGTAGACGGCGGGAATGGGTTTGCGCGCCAGGTAGCGCGAAACTTTGCGGCGCTTGCGTGATGCGAGCCGTTTGCGTTTTGCCGACACGGCCCGCATGCCGACGGCGACCTGCGTCGGCCGCAAGATGTCGAGCGGCACGATGATCGGTTCGGCGACGGTGTCGTCAATTGGTTTGGAGGGTACAGATGCGTGGGCTGTCCTGGCGGACGAAGCCTTAAGCGAGGCACGTAAGGCCATCGGAAGATCCTGTCACGAACGCGATACACAACGTGAACTGAACTGGATCCATTAAGGCGCCTTTAAACTTAACATCGGGTAAATTTTCCCGCAGAGCGCGAAAATCCCAGCGATGCTTACCCGCGTTAGCGCACGAGCGACGAGGCCCAATACCCGGCGGCGGCGGCCAAGGAGGCAACCAAGGAGCCGTACGCGATGTCGATCAACGTAAGCTGCAGCGTCCAGTTTTTCAGCGTCGCGAAGTTGGTCAGGTCGTACGTCGCATAAGTGAAGAAGCCAAACAGGGCGCCGTAAAACAGTGCTGTCGCGACGTTTTCCGTTCGCGCCGCCGGTTCGATCGCAAAAATCATCAGGCCGATGGGGAATAGCAAATAGAAGGCGATCGCCGGACCTAACCTGACCTCCGGCGCAAGCACGTCGCCCAGGACGGGCTTGTAGAGCTGGCTGCCCATGAAATAGAGCCAGGCGCCGTCGATGACCCCGAATACGAGCAACGCTGCGAGATACGGCACGAGGTAGGTCATGGCGCGATCCTTGTCGTAAACGTGAAGCTCTGATCCGGCGGACTACGAGATAACACTCGGTATGGCCGGTTGGGTCCGCAGGTTCCCGCCATGGGCGGCAAAAAAAGGCCCGGCGTTTACCGGGCTAGAGAGACGACCTTCCGCGTGGTGGCAGACAACGCACAAGCTCGACCTCGACACCTTCTACGAAGAACACCGCCGTGCGGTTTCGTTCGGCCTGAACATTCTGCAGTCGTTTTGCACCGAGGCGGGTGACGAAGAGCCTTCTACGGCCTAAACTGACCAAATCCGCGTGACCGGCCCGCGCAGTCGTGGAGCCGTCGCCGCCAGCAATCTGGCAGAAGGCCTGATGAAACCCGAAAAGCCCCGCACGATCCGCCTCAAGGATTATCGACCGCCTTCGCATCATATCGATCACGTGCACCTGGACGTGTCGCTCGCCGCGCGGAGCACGCGCGTGCTTTCGCGGCTCGACCTACGGCCCGGGACGGGTGCCGCGGGTGGTGCGCTGGTCCTCGACGGCGAGCAGATGAAGCTGGGCGAGGTGCGCCTCGACGGCGTGAAGCTGGCCCCCGCGGCCTTCGACGTCTCGGCGAGCGCGCTGACGCTGCACAAGCCTCCGGCGAAGCCCTTCAGGCTCGAGATCGAAACGGAGATCGATCCGGAGCAGAATAAGGCATTGCAGGGCATCTATCGCTCACGCGGCATCTATTGCTCGCAGTGCGAGGCCCAGGGTTTTCGCCGCATCACCTACTTCCTCGACCGGCCGGACGTTCTGTCCACGTACTCGGTCCGCATTGAGGCCGACCGTGCCGAGGCGCCGGTGTTGCTGGGCAACGGCAACCCCGGCAAGCGCGGCAACCTGCCGAACAATCGCCATTTCTCCGAGTGGCACGACCCTTTTGCCAAGCCCTGCTACCTGTTTGCCCTGGTCGGCGGCGACCTCGGCTTCATCACCTCGACCTTCAAAACCATGTCGGGCCGCGAAGTTGTGCTCAACATCCACGTCGAGCATGGCAAGGAGGCGCGCGCCGCGTGGGCGATGGACTCGCTCAAG
>JAKAXS010000039.1 GCA_021816505.1 Pseudomonadota bacterium | reverse complement strand
TGGGCACCCAGATGATGTAGCTGGAGATCATGGCGGAGACGAAGTCGCCGATGACCGGCACGAGGCCGATCAGCCCGTCCAGGCCCATGCGCACCTTGGTTCCGGGAATTTCGAACGCGCTGTCCATCACCCGCGCGACAGCTTCCACGCGCAGCACCGCGGCGTCGATTTCCGCGCGCGGCATGTTTGCCAGCTTCTCGTTCGGACGGCGATTGAAGACGTTGACCACGTCCAGAGCTCCTCGATTGAAACGCCAGTCATATGGCCCGCATCGGACGGGATTCAAGCTGCAGCCAGAGAGTAATACGCAATCGAAGGCTGTACGTTCCGTCCGCCTGCCAATTTTCGCGACGCTTGGAGGCGATCAAGGCGGATGATAGCCTTGCGCGGGATGGCGTCACCGCGTGCCGGAACGGCATAGACGAGGGGGACTTGCGTGCTGCGCTTGCTTTTGTCGACTGGCAATATTTTCCTGTCGCTCGTTCTCGGCGCGCTGATGCTCGCCCTGGTCGGCTACAATTCGCCGGAGACGCTGTCGGAGATGCTCGTCTGGGCACGCAATCTCAAGGGCTGGATCACGTCGACGGGACTCGAGCCCAAGTACAACATCTGGCTCGAGCTGCTGCTGGAAGAGCGTCAGCTTCTCTTCATGTTCTTCACGATCATCGCGCGCATCCTGCTCTTCGCCATCACCGCGCCGTTCGCGGCCGCTTTCGGCCGCTGAGACGGATCAATCGCCCAGATCCTTGGCCATAAAGATCGTACTGGCCAGCGGAGTGTCGTAGTACGGCGGAACCGTTTGAAATCCAGCCGCCGCATAGATCGCGCGTGCAGCACTCATTTCGGGCAAGGTGTCGAGTAGGATTTTGCTGTAGCCGGCGCGCTCGGCCGATCGAACAATCGCGGACACAAGCGCCTGTCCTAGCAAATGTCCCCGGCCCGCCGGCAAAACGTAAAGTCGTTTCAGTTCGCACTCGAATGGTGGCCTGAACGGCCGCATTGCGACGCAACCGAGCGCTTGGCCGGTCGCGGCTCTGGCAACAAGCAAAGCACCCAGCGGTGGCGCGTACGCGCCGGGCAAGCCGGCAAGCTCCTGCTCGAAGCCTTGGAATGAAAGGTCGAGGGCGAGCCAAGCCGCGTAATCACGAAACAGCACACGCACATCAGCCAAATCGGTGACGCTCTCCGCCGTGCCGATACGGTACGCCCGGTCAGTCATCTCGAGAACGACTTACGCCGCCTGCGCCTCGTCGCCGACCAGGCGCACGATGTCGGCCATGATGTCGTTCAGCTGGAAGTCCTTCGGCGTGTAGACGGCGGCAACGCCGAAGCCCTTCAGCACCTTGGCGTCTTCCGGCGGGATGATGCCGCCGACGATCACTGGGATGTCCGAGAGGCCTTCCTTGCGCATGCGCTCCATCACTTCCTGGACGAGCGGCACGTGGCTGCCCGACAGGATCGATAGGCCCACGACGTGGACGGACTCGTCCAGCGCCGCGCGCACGATCTGCGACGGCGTGAGGCGGATGCCCTCGTAGACTACTTCCATGCCGACGTCGCGGGCACGCACGGCGATCTGCTCGGCGCCGTTCGAGTGGCCGTCGAGGCCCGGCTTGCCGACGAGAAACTTGAGACGGCGGCCGAGCTGCGTCGAGACGGCGTTCACCGAACTCCGCACCTCGTCCAGGCCCGCGCCGTCGCGCGTCGAGCCGGAGGCGGCAACGCCCGTCGGTGCGCGGTACTCGCCGAAGATCTTGCGCAGCGCGCCGCCCCATTCGCCGGTGGTGACGCCGGCCTTGGCGCACGCGATCGACGGTTCCATGATGTTGCGGCCTTCCTTGGTCGCTGCTTCCAGCTCCCCCAGTGCCTTGCCCACGGCCTTGGCATCACGCTGTTCGCGCCAGGCCTTCAGCTTGCCGACCTGCTCGGCTTCCATCTTCGGATCGACCACCATGATCGAGCCGTCGCCCGTCGTCAGCGGTGAAGGCTCCGTCTCGGTCCACTTGTTCACGCCGACGACGACGAGGTCGCCCGTCTCTATGCCGCTGAGGCGGCCCGTGTTGCTCTCCACCAAGCGGCGCTTCATGTAGTCGATGGCGGCCACCGCGCCGCCCATCTCGCCGATGGTTTTCAGCTCGGCCTTGGCCTGCTCCTTCAGCTCCTCCACCTTCTTCTGCATCACGATGGAGCCGTCGAAGATGTCGCCGTATTCCAGCAGGTCGGTTTCGTAGGCCACGATCTGCTGCATGCGCAGCGACCATTGCTGATCCCACGGACGCGGCAGGCCGAGCGCTTCGTTCCACGCCGGCAGCTGCACGGCGCGGGCGCGCGCGTTCTTCGACAGCGTGACGGCCAGCATCTCGATCAGGATGCGGTAGACGTTGTTCTCGGGCTGCGGCTCGGTCAGCCCCAGCGAGTTCACCTGCACGCCGTAGCGGAACAGCCGGTCCTTCGCGTTGGTGACGCCGTAGCGTTCGCGCGTGATCTCGTCCCACAGTTCGTTGAACGCACGCATCTTGCAGATCTCGGTGACGAACCGCAGACCGGCGTTGACGAAGAACGAGACGCGGCCGACGACCGTGCTGAACTTCTCAGGCGGCACTTCGCCGGACGCCTTCACGACGTCGAGGACCGCAATGGCCGTCGCCAACGCGAACGCCAGCTCCTGCACGGGCGTCGCGCCGGCTTCCTGCAGATGGTAGGAGCACACGTTCGTCGGGTTCCACTTGGGAACCTCCTTGTACGAAAAGACGATCGTGTCCTTGATCAGCCGCAGGGACGGCTCGGGCGGGAAGACGTAGGTGCCGCGCGACAGGTATTCCTTGATGATGTCGTTCTGGATCGTTCCGGTAAGTTTATTGCGCGGTGCACCCTGTTCGTCGGCGAATGCGACATAGAGCGACAGCAGCCACGCGGCCGTGGCGTTGATGGTCATCGACGTGTTCATCTGGTCGAGCGGAATGCCGTCGAGCAGCGTGCGCATATCGCCCAGATGGCCGACGGGAACCCCCACCTTGCCCACTTCGCCGCGGGCGAGCTCGTGGTCACTGTCGTAGCCGGTCTGGGTCGGCAGATCGAAGGCGATGGATAGGCCGGTCTGCCCCTTGGAGAGGTTTTTCTTGTACAACTCGTTGGACTTAGCGGCCGTGGAGTGCCCAGCGTAGGTGCGGAACAGCCAAGGCTTGTCGCGTGCCGGCGCCGCCGTTTCGGCTGCCTGACCTGTCTTGGTGGTGTCCGCCATTGAATTCGCCCTCGGCTTCCATGTCTTTGCGCGAGAAATACTCTACTCGGAGGTCAGTGCAATGCAAAACGCGACATTCGGTTGCCGTTCCATTGGCCTATGCCGCGTTAACATTCTCCGGACAACTGATTTCGCTGTACCAGCCACCCCCTTTATTGCGGCGCGGAAAAGTGCTTGATAGGCCGCAACTGTCACGGACCTGTTGTGTTGCACTGCGGGAACCGGGGCTGGGGGAGCAGAAAATACTCGTTAGGAGAGACGAGAATGTCGAGCCAAAGCGCTGCCAAGAAAGACGATGCAGTGGGCAAGCCCGCCATCGCGACCGCCACAAAGGATCTTTACGAACTGGGCGAGATCCCGCCCCTCGGCCACGTGCCGAAGAACATGTACGCCTGGGCCATCCGCAAAGAGCGTCAGGGCGAGCCGGATACGGCGATGCAGGTCGAGGTCGTTCCGACTTGGGAACTCGACAGCCACGACGTGCTCGTTCTCGTGATGGCCGCAGGCGTGAACTACAACGGCGTCTGGGCCTCGCTTGGTACGCCGATTTCGATGTTCGACGTCCACAAGAACCCCTTCCACATCGCAGGCTCTGATGCCTCGGGCATCGTGTGGGCCGTCGGCTCCAAGGTGAAGCGCTGGAAGGTCGGCGACGAAGTCGTCATCCATTGTAACCAGGACGACGGTGACGACGAGGAGTGCAACGGTGGCGACCCGATGTTCTCCACCTCGCAGCGCATCTGGGGCTACGAGACTCCGGACGGCTCGTTCGCGCAATACTGCCGCGTTCAGGACCGCCAGCTTCTGGAACGTCCCAAGCACCTGACCTGGGAAGAGAGCGCCTGCTACACGCTGACGCTCGCAACCGCCTATCGCATGCTGTTCGGTCACCGTCCGCACGTGCTGCGGCCCGGCCACAACGTTCTCGTCTGGGGCGCCTCCGGCGGTCTCGGCTCCTTCGCCGTGCAGCTTTGCGCGACATCGGGTGCGAACGCCATCGGCGTCGTTTCGGAAGACGACAAGCGCGACTTCGTCATGCAGTTGGGTGCCAAGGGCGTCATCAACCGCAAGAACTTCAATTGCTGGGGCCAGCTGCCGAAGGTCAACTCGCCCGAGTACAATACCTGGCTGAAAGAGATGCGCGGCTTCGGCAAGGCGATCTGGGATATCACCGGCAAGGGCGTGAACGTCGACTGCGTGTTCGAGCACCCGGGTGAATCGACGATCCCGGTTTCGGTCCAGGTCGTGAAGCGCGGCGGCATGGTCGTCATCTGTGCCGGCACCACCGGCTACAATCTGACGATGGACGCCCGTTACCTCTGGATGCACCAGAAGCGCGTGCAGGGTTCGCACTTCGCCAACCTCGCCCAGGCCGCTCAGGCCAACAAGCTTGTTGTCGAACGCCGTATCGATCCGTGCATGTCGGAAGTGTTCTCGTGGGCCCAGATACCCAAGGCGCACATGCGCATGCTGCGCAACGAACATAAGCCGGGCAACATGGCCGTTCTCGTCAACGCCCCGACCACGGGCCTGCGCACGTACGAAGATGTGCTAGAGGCGAGCGACAAACGAGCTTGAACTAAGCTCGATCCGAATATCAAAAGGGCCAGACCGCGTGCGGTCTGGCCCTTTGCTTTGTAGCGCGAATGCCTCAGGCGGCGGCGCTCATCTGCTGCTTGCGGGATTCAGTTTCGGCGACGGGCTCGGCGATCTCTTCCGCCATCACCTTGAACTGGTCGAGGGTGTGCGGCCCGAAGGTCGACATCATCGGCACGTCGGCGGCGTCGCGGCCACGCGCCAGCACGATGCGGCCGATACGCGGCTCGTTGTGCCGCGAGTCGAAGGTGTACCAGCGGCCATTGATGAAGACTTCGCACCAGGCGCAAAAGTCCATCGGGTTGGGATCGACCGGCACGCCGATGTCGCCGAGAAAGCCGTTGCAGTAGCGGGCCGGGATGTTGAGCGCGCGGCACAACGCGATGGTGAGATGCGTGAAGTCGCGGCAAACCGCGTAGCCTTCTTCGAGCGCTTCCGACGCCGTGCGGGTGGAGCGCGCTTTCAGGTAGTCGAATTTGAGATGACCGTGCACGAAGTCGGCCACGGCCTGGACGCGGCGACCGCCCGCGGGGACCGATCCAAACTTGTCCCAGGCGAACTTTCCAAGCTTGTCGGTTTCGCAATAGCGGCTGCCGGTCAAATACGGCAGGCATTCGCGCGGCAACTGCTGCACGGGCGTTTCGGGTGCGTCGCCCGGCGTGTCTTCCGGCAAGCCGCTGTCGGAAACGTCGGCGCGGTACGACAGCTGCACGGGGCCGACCGGCACAAACAGTCGGCGCGCCGTGTTGCCGAAGACGTCGGTGTAGACTTCGCTCGTGATATCAGGAGAGACCGAAAACGGTGTCTCGTCGAGAATGTCCTTCCGGCGAGCCGGTTCAATGTCCATCAAAGTATGAAGGGCTGACGGCTGCTTAATATTCAGGCAGATATCGTAGCCGACGCGAATGCGCATTTTCGTCTCCAAGCTAAGCTCTACTTACGAAAACTTGCGAAAGCTTAGTGGGTTCCGCATGAGCACGGCCAATCACAATTGACGGCGTAGCTATGCAAGTTCGCGGTAGCTACGCGGGCACGACGTCGACGCCGACACTCACGTCGTGGTCGCCGCCGCCGAGCAGCATGCCGCTGATCGGCGACACGTCGTCGAAGTCGCGACCGCAGGCGACCATCACGTGCTCGTCGCTGACCGCGATGCCGTTCGTCGGATCGAGATCGAACCAGCCGGTCTGCGGCGACCAGACCGAGAGCCATGCGTGCGAGGCGTCAGCACCTTGCAATCGCGGCTGTCCTGGCGGCGGCCGCGTCAGGATGTAACCGCTGACGTAGCGTGCGGGTACGCGCATGGCCCGGCAGCAGGCGAGTGCGAAATGCGCGAAGTCCTGGCACACGCCGCGCCGGTGCGCGAAGACGTCGTGAATGGGGGTCGACACGTCGGTCGCCGTCGAGTCGAAGGTGAACTCGTCGTAGATGCGCAACGTGAGATCGAGTGCCGCTTCGATGACGCCGCGGCCGGGCGTGAAGGACCGGGCAGCATACGCGGCGATGCCCAGCGACGGCGTCGTCAGCCGCGAGACGCAGCGATACTGCACGACATCGATGGGAACGATGCCGCCGACGGGCGCCAGGGCGCTGTCGAGCCGGTCCCAAGGCGTCGTCGCCGCAAGATCCAGGGGTGAGAGCGCCAGCGTCTCGACAGACGTGCGCGCGTGCAGAACGAACTCTTTGTGGGGCACTTCGATATCGAGAATGGCGATGTGATTGCCGAAGGCGTCGATGCCGTCATAGCGCGTCGCCGGCGCCGGCTCGATGATCAGGCTGTGATGCTTGACGATCTGTCGTGCGGTGGAGCGCGGCGTGAGGTGGATCAGGTGCTGCGACTGAACGACCGGAGAGGTGTAGCGGTAGAACGTGCGGTGACTGACGTCGAGCATCATGGGGCGTTCTCGCTGCGCATGTGCGCGCGATGCAGCGCATCGTCCGTCAGGTTGAAATAGTGCCGCGTCACCGCGTCGGAGAGCTGCGGCAGCAGCTGGATCTGTTCGCGAAGCAATGCCTCCAGCGTCTCGCCCTTGGGTTCGTCGGCGATGCGCTCCACGTCGGCCAGCCGGATCGACGTCAACAACGCTAGAATGAGTCGGCGATCGTCGGTGAGACTTACGCCTTGCTTGCCCTCCGGCAACGTATCGAGCTGCCGTGAGAAGGCGGCGAGCTGATAGCTGAGACTGCGCGGATTGGTTTCATCGAGCAGCAGCAGATCCAGCACGAGTGCCAACATTGGATCGAGACGGTAACGTGAGCGGTAGGTGATGAAGCTGTCCGCGAGTTCCAGCAGCAGCATCAGGCTGCTCTGTTCATTCTCGGCGTCGGGCACGGGAATGAACAGTTCCAGCATCGCCTCGGCCAGATTGTACGCGCGTTCCAGCCGCCGGCCCATGTCGAGGATCGACCAGCCGAAGTTGCGCGTCATGTTTTCGTGCATCAACCCGTTGAACGCGGAGATCGATGCCAGCCCCTCGTCGAGAAGATCGAGCACGCGTCCGGGTTTCGCGGTCGACAGCGCCACGGCCCACGGATCGCCCGGACGAAAGCGGCTCAGCGTCTGAAACGCCTCGAGCGAGAGTCGGTCGCGTGCCAGATACGCGACCTTGTAGACGCGCTGCAATGTGCGCTCCAGCGTGCGCGAGGCGCGTCCGCCTCGGATCAGCCGGTTGCACAGTGCGTCGAAGTCCAGCGCGGCGATGCGCGCTTTGTCGACCGCGGTGGATTCTTCATCGGTCAGCAAGACTTCGAGACACTTGCGCGCGGCGGGCAGGCCGGCGTCCGGTCCGTTGTCTTCGGCAACACGTCGCAATGAGCTGCGCAGTACGCGCATGGTCCAGTCGGCACGCTCGCAATAGCGGCCGAGCCAGAACAGGTCGTCCGCGACGCGGCTCTGGATCACGCGCTGCGACCGCTGCACGCGCGCCGTCTCCAATGCAGGGCGCCAGAGGCTGACGTGATGACCTTGCTCGGCGTCCGACAGCACCCAGACGTCGCGCGTGTGCCCATCAGGCGCCGACAGGGCAACCGCGCGATCGGGATCGATCGTCATCGCCAAACCGCCCGGCATCGCCGCATAGCCCGTCGCCGTGCGGGTGACGAACAATCGAACGGCGAACGGCTGCGGCGTCAGGCTGCCATTGGCGTAGACGGGCGACCGGCTGAAGCCGATTTTTTCTTCCGCGACGAGGCGCGCGCCGTGCAGGGCGATCTCGCGCTTCAACAGATCGCGCTCGGCCTCCGACATCGACCGCGTATCCTGCCCGAGCGCAGCTTGTCCCGGCCGGCCCGTGCCCTCCTGCGCCTTGCGGATCACGAGGTGATCGAAGCGCTCGTCGACATGCCGGCGCGATGCGGTATCGCCCAGCCACCAGCGCGGTGCGTCTTCCAGTTTCAGATCTTCGCCCAGCAGGTGCCTGGCGAGCTGCGGGAGGAAGGGCCCGAGCCCGCGGTTCTGCACCAGCGCCGAGCCGATGGCGTTGACGACGAGCTTCGGCGACTTGCGGCACGTGCGCACCAGGCCCGAAGGCCCATCGTAGCCGGCCGGATCGAGTTCCAGCGGATCGCTGGCGCGGCCGTCGACGCAACGCACGATGAGGTCGATCTCTTTCAGGCCTTCCAGCGTCTTCAGGAACACCTGACCGCCGCGCGTGCGCAGGTCCGCACCCTCGACGAGCAGGTAGCCGAGGTAGCGTGCCATGTAGGCGTGCGAGAAATAGTCTTCGTGGTGCGCGCCCGGGGTCAGCAGGGCGATGCGTGCGTTGTCGCGGCCGCTGTGCGCGGTCAGCGCGCTCTGCAGGCTTTGGAAATACGCAGCGAGCCGCACCGCGTTGCTGGCGTTGAACAGATCGCCGGCGACGTGCGTGTGCACCATGCGATTGGCGAGTGCGAAGCCGGCGCCGGCAAGCGTCTCAGCGTGGTTGTCGATGACGCGCCATTGCCCGTCTGCGCCGCGCGCCAGATCCGCCGCGTAGAAGCGCAGGCCGCCGGCTTGCGGCAGCACGCCCTGGCAGGCGCGCAGATAGGCGCTGTCGGAGAACACAAGCTCCGGCGGCAAGTGCCCGTCGCGCAGAAGCTGCTGCTCGCCGTAGAGATCGTTCAACACCGCGTCGAACAGTTCGGCGCGCTGCACCAGTGCCGCTTCCAGCCAATGCCACTCGGCGGCGGAGAAGATGATGGGAACGAGATCGAGCTGCCACTGCTGCGAGTTTTGCGTCGGGTCGGCGAACACGTCGTAGGCGATGCCGATTTCGCGCACGCGCCGGTCCAATCGCATCGCGCGCTGCGCGCGGTCGGCATCGGACAGAACGCCAAGCTCGCTCAGGAAGGGGAGCCAGTGCCGGCGCGGCGTGCCATCGCGATCGAGCAGTTCGTCGTAGCCACCCGTCTGCGACTGCCGATATGCGTTGAGCAAATCGGGCCCAGGAATCGTGCTGGACATGGCAGCAGTCGTCATTCCGCCGGCTTTCGCCCCCCAGTTCGCGGATTTCAAAGTCCTGACATCACTCCAGCGCCTGCCCCCAAGCCCCGGTTTCGCCACGCAGAATCAATGACAGTGGTGTCAAGCCACTATGGGGTTTCTGCCGGTCGCTCGGCAAGCGGCATATCCGCCACCGCTCACCGCTGATTGAGGGATCTCACCCGGCCAGGTTTGCCCGCCTGAGGTCGAGGGTGTGGGGGTAATCGCTGTTGATCACGGGGCGGCCGGGATTGGTCGTCCCCGGCGTGTGCCCCAGCACCTCGAAGCGGGCAAGGCGGCGGCCCTCGGCCTCGTAGGCGTTGATCGGGAACGTCTCGTGTGCCCGCCCGCCCGGGTGCGAGACGTGATAGCGGCACCCGGCGACGGCACGCCCCGTCCAGGTGTCGAACAGGTCGATCACCAGCGGCACGTGCACCGGAATGTTGGGATGCAGCGCCGACGGCGGCTGCCAGGCGCGAAAACGGATGCCGGCCACGGCCTCGCCCTGCACGCCGGTCGGCGTCAGCGGCACCGCGTGGCCGTTGCAGGTGACCACGAGACGATCGCCGTAAAGGCCGGACGCTTTCACCTGGATGCGCTCCAGCGAGGAGTCGACATAGCGCGCCGTGCCGCCGGTCGAGCTCTCCTCGCCCAGCACGTGCCACGGCTCGAGCGCCTGGCGGATTTCCAAGGTCGTGTTGGCGTACTCGATCGCGCCGCAGCGCGGAAAGCGGAACTCCAGATGCGGGCGAAACCATTCGGCGTCGGCCGGCAGTCCGGCAGCCTTCAGGTCCTCGGCGATGCTTTCGAGGTCGGACCAGAGGAAGTGCGGCAGCATGAACCGGTCGTGCAGCGCCGTGCCCCAGCGGATCAGGCTTTGCTTGTACGGCTTCTCCCAGAACATCGCGATAAGCGCGCGCACCAGCAGTTGCTGCGCGAGGCTCATGCGGGCATGCGGCGGCATCTCGAACGAGCGAAACTCCACGAGGCCGAGGCGCCCGGTCGGCCCGTCCGGCGAGTAGAGCTTGTCGATGCAGATCTCGGCACGGTGCGTGTTGCCCGTCACGTCGATCAGCAGATTGCGGAACAGCCGGTCCACCAGCCACGGCGGCACCGTGCCCTCTTTCGGATCGGGAATTTGCGCCAACGCGATTTCGAGTTCGTAGATCGACTCGAACCGCGCTTCGTCGCTGCGCGGCGCCTGGCTGGTCGGGCCGATGAACAGGCCCGCGAACAAATACGAAAGCGACGGGTGGTTCTGCCAATAGGCGATGATCGAGGCCAGCAGGTCAGGCCGCCGCAAGAACGGGCTTTCCGAAGGCGACATGCCGCCGAGCACGATATGGTTGCCGCCGCCGGTGCCGGTGTGCTTGCCGTCGACCATAAACTTTTCGGCGCTCAGGCCCGCATCGTGCGCGTCGTCGTAGAGCGCCGTGGTGTTCGCGACGATCTCGTCCCAGCTCGACGCCGGCTGCACGTTGACCTCGATCACGCCAGGATCAGGCGTGACCTTGAGAACCTGGAACCGGGGATCGTAGGGCGGTCCGTAGCCCTCCACGTGCACCGGCGTGCCGACGCCGCGCGCGCTGTCTTCGATGAAGGTGAGCAGCGTCGCATAGTCGTCCGCCGTCTCGAGTGGCGGCATGAAAATGCACAGCGTGCCATTGCGCGGTTCGACGACGAGCGCGGTGCGCACGGCTTCGATTGGCTCTGCCGACGGCGCCTTCGGCTCGGGCTTTGCGGCGGCGTCGCCGCCCTCGGACAGTTCGGATGGATCGGGCAATGGCGGCACAGTTGCCATCGGGTCGAGCGGCTGGACATGGGGGAAAGTCCTCCGCGGCAATCGGTGGCAGCGACGCCAGCGGCAAGCGCAGCCCGGCGGGCGAGTCGCCCGGTACCAGCACCAGCTTGTCGCGCCGCAACTGCCAGCGCTCGGTAACCCACTTCGACTTGCGATTCTCGACGCTTGAGACCTTGAGCGGCAGCACGTAGGCGGCCGCTTCATTCAGGCCACGGTCCAGCGCGCGGGCCAGCCGTGCGCGCTCGGCCTGCACGTCGGGATCGCCATCGTCCTCCGCAACGTCGCCCAGCGGTTGCTTCTGCTCGGTCAGTATCAGCAGCGAGGCATCCTCGTAGGCGGGGATACCGCTGTCGCGCGCCAGGCCCAGGCGCGCGCTCAAGTCTTCGACGAATGCCAGCGACTTGTCGATCGTCGCGCCGTTGTCACGGCCCTCACGCGCGATCAGAGCCGCATCGCGCCACAGCGGCTTGCCGTCCGTGCGCCAGTAGACCGCGAAAGCCCATCGCGGCAGCGGTTCGCCGGGATACCACTTGCCCTGCCCGTAGTGCAGCAGCCCGCCCGGCGCCAGCCGTTGCTGCATGCGGCGCACGAGGTCCTCGGCGAACTTGCGCTTGCTTGGGCCGACGGCAGCGGTGTTCCACTCGTCCGCCTCCATGTCGTCCGCCGCGACGAACGTCGGCTCGCCGCCCATGCTGAGCCGCACGTCGCCCGCTTCGAGCCGCGCGTCGACGTCACGTCCACCGTCGAGAATGGCTTGCCAGGTCTCATCGCCATACGGCTTGGTCACGCGCGGCGTTTCGAGCACGCGCGTCACCGCCATCTTGTAATCGAACGTCACCTGCGCGGGCTGGTGCGCGCCCGAAATCGGCGCGGCACTCTGCGGGTGCGGTGTCGCCGCAAGCGGGATATGCCCTTCGCCGGCAAGCAATCCCGAGGTGGCATCAAGCCCGATCCATCCCGCGCCCGGCACATAGACTTCGGCCCACGCGTGCAGATCCGTGAAATCTTCCGACGCACCGGCAGCGACGCCTTCGCCGCGCGGCTTCACGTCGGG
>JAKAXS010000514.1 GCA_021816505.1 Pseudomonadota bacterium | reverse complement strand
CGGCGCGCTGCTGGAGAGTTTCGTGTTCACCGAGGTTCTGAAGCTCATGACGGCCTCGGACCTGCGGCTGACACCTCATCATTTCCGGGATCGGGACATGCGTGAGGTGGACATCGTGCTGGAGCGCGATGACGGGATGATCGTGGGGATCGAGGTGAAGGCGAGCGCCACGGTCAAGGCCGGCGACTTCGCCGGCCTGCGGGCATTGGCCGAGGCTTGCGGGGATCGCTTCGCTTTCGGCGTCGTCCTCTACGACAGCACTGATTTCGTGCCGTTCGGTGACCGGCTGGCGGCGGCGCCATTATCGTGTTTGTGGGGTTGAAGTAATGCAACGGGCAGTTGGGGCGACAATCGAACCGGGAAGTTTCGTCGAGCTGCGGGGCAGGCCGTGGCTGGTTGAGGAAATCCAAGGAGAGGCAAACGATCTTCAGACGCTCAACCTGTCGTGCATCTCTGACGATGCGCAGGGTGAGCGGCTCGAAATCCTTTGGGATGCCGAAATCGGCGCCGTCGTGCTCGATGAGGATGGATGGCGGAATGTCGGTGCCGGCCTGCCTGACCGGGCTGAGGTGTTGGCCGCCCACCTTCGCGCGATAAGATGGCGATCTGCTACCGCGGCTGACCGCGATCTGTTGCAGGCGCCGTTTCGGGCGGGCATTCGGCTTGATGCCTACCAGCTTCTGCCGCTCCGCAAGGCGTTGCGGCTTCCGCGCGTGAACCTGTTGATCGCGGATGACGTGGGTTTGGGTAAGACCGTCGAGGCGGGCCTCGTCGCGCGCGAGCTATTGCTGCGGCGGCGGATCGATTTCATCGTCATTGCGGCACCACCTGCGATGACGATCCAGTGGAAGGACGAACTGGAAGCGAAATTCGGGCTTTCGTTCGAAATTATCGACAGGGAGCGGATCGGCGAGATGCGCCGCCTTCGGGGCTTCTCCGTGAATCCCTGGGCGACCGGCTCGCGCTTCATCGTCTCGCACCGTTTACTCACCGATGAAATCTATGCGGCAGGCCTGCGCGATGTACTCGGCGAGTTTCGCGCTCGCGCGCTTTTCGTCCTGGACGAAGCGCACCATGCTGCCCCGGCGGCCGGCATTCGCTACGCAATCTCAAGCCAGCTCACGAAGGCGGTTCGTGAACTTGGCGAACGGTTCGAGCACCGGCTGTTCCTGACAGCCACGCCACACAATGGGCACTCGAATAGCTTCTCGGCCTTGCTCGAGATGCTTGATCCCCAGCGTTTCACGCGCGGTGTCGAGGTTCGTCCCAAAGATCTTGAGCCCGTCATGGTCCGGCGTCTTAAAGCCGATCTTCGACGCCTCGGCGAGGCGTTCCCGGAGCGGATCATTGAGGCGGTTCGTATCGACGGTCTGCCGGAAGACACGCCTGAACTCGCACTCGCCCGGCAGCTTGCCGCGTACGGCGAGATGCGGATGCGACGTATCGCCAATCTTCCGACCCAAAAGGCGTCGATGGCGAAGTTGGCCTTTGTAGGCCTCCAGCAACGGCTGTTGTCATCGGTCGCGGCGTTCGCACGGACTCTGAAAATTCACAAGGCGACATTGCAGCGAATGCTCGACGGCGAAAAGGCCGGCCTAGTTGCCGCAGCCGCGCTAGCGTTTGTGGGCGGCCCGGCGAGCGAAGACAGCGCCGAGCTTGGGCTTGAAGACGAGCGCGCCGAAAAAACTATCGACGCCGATGACGACGCCACGGCCGAGGCCGCTTCAGCCCTTGGCGTCGCCGACGCAGCGAAGGGAGATCTACGCGCAGAACTTACGGCGGTCGATGACATGCTGGCCATTGCAGAACGCTACGCGTCGCGGCCCGACGCCCGGGTGCGCTGGTTGACCGATTGGATCAAAGTCAACCTTCTCAGCGGCCAAAACTGGAATCGCCGGCGTCTTATCATTTTCACAGAGTATGAGGACACGCGGCGGTGGCTCGAACGACGCCTTCGAGAGGCGGTGTCGGACACGGATCGCGCTGACGATCGAATTGGCGTCTTCACCGGCGCAACTGGATCGGATCGAAGAGAAGATGTGAAACGAGCGTTCAACGCGGATCCCGACGTTGAGCCCTTGCGCATTCTCATCTGCACTGACGCGGCCCGCGAAGGCATCAACCTCCAAAGCTATTGCTCTGATCTGATTCATTTCGATCTGCCATGGAACCCGTCCCGGCTGGAGCAGCGCAATGGCCGTATCGATCGTAAGCTCCAACCAGCGAAACAGGTCATTTGCCGATATTTCCGTTACGAGCAGCGCGAAGCCGACATCGTTTTGGAGGCGTTGGTCCGGAAGACGGAGACCATCCGCGAGCAACTCGGATCGGTCGGCCAAGTGATTGAAGAGCGCATTGCGAAGCGTCTGGCCGAAGGCGGCATTTTGCGCGGTCAGGGCGCGGCGATCGCTCGGGCCATCGCTGAGGAAAGCGACGCTGAACGGCTCAATCGCGCGCGCGCCGAAATGGACGACGACGAGCGCGCGCGTCACGAACGGTTGCTGAAGGAACAGGCCGATCTGCAGCGCGCACTCGAACGGTCGCGTGAGCGAGTCGGTGTCGACCCGGAAGATCTTCATCGTGTGGCTGCGGCCGCGTTGTCGCGCGCCGGTTATGTTCTAGACGACGCCCGTGGGCCGGCGGTCGGCAAGGTGGAAACCTACCGGCTCAATCCCAACGACCCGGCGTTCACAAAGGATGCGGGTTGGGACGATGCCTTCGACGATCTACGGGTTCGACCGCGGAAGCGCGGCGAGCGTCTCGGCGACTGGCGGCGCGATGCGCCCATCCGGTCAATTGCTTTCAGTCCGCCGATCATGGCTGACGGCCGTGACGCCTCGGACGTGGTGCAAGTGCATCTTGAGCACCGCCTGGTCAGACGGCTGCTGTCTCGCTTCCTCAGTCAAGGCTTCCAGTCGAAGCTTTCGCGTGTGTCGGTCATTTACGGGCCGGGCGCGCAGCCTCGTATCGTGCTGATGGG
>JAKAXS010000513.1 GCA_021816505.1 Pseudomonadota bacterium | reverse complement strand
CCAGTTCATAGATTCGCCGGTCGAGTGCCTTCCGGAGTTGGAAATACTCCGGGCTGAGGGTCAACACCTCGTTGCACAACACCGAACCATAAAGCCACTCAGGTAACGTCACTTCTATAGTGGTCATTCGACCATCCTGATTTCGCTCGATAATGGTGAATGAGTCGATGAGCCCGAACCCTGCACGTCTGCGAACACCGGCCGTTGCGATGTTCGTTTCGACGACAGTCCCCTTCAGTCGCGCGAGCGCGGCTCCGAGGAGGTCGTAGAGGTGCCCCCCCATGGTGCTCCTGGTCGCGCGCCGGGTGCGCACGAAGAAATCGTACGCACGAAAACGAACGGTACGGCTAATCGGGTTTCCTGAATTTTTTGCGGCCATGAGCTGGCTGATGCAGTAGATCCATAGGTCCTTGTCTTTTACGGTCGCGCAGCCGTCCACACCGGGTTTGATCGTTAACGTGACGCCATCGTGATCGTAACTTCGGACGCGTGAATTGACCGAAAGCGCGAAGATGGGATACGCAAGGCTGGCGATGTCACCTTTTGTGGCTGGAGATGCGGAAGAGTCGGCGAGGAAGTATTCCTGTTCGGCTGCGTCGGCGGCGGGGCTGGCGGCTGCCATACGACGTCAGCCGTTCAACCGCGGCGCTGGTGCGGCCGGGACCGATCTACCCGCTGCGCCGAAAGCCACGTCTCCAAGTCCGCGCGGTCGTAGCGGACGCGGTCACCAAG
Source organism: Pseudomonadota bacterium (assembly GCA_021816505.1). GTDB lineage: Bacteria > Pseudomonadota > Alphaproteobacteria > Rhizobiales > Hyphomicrobiaceae > JAKAXS01. The sequence continues at coordinate 2,253 of JAKAXS010000513.1, read as the reverse complement.
TTTGTAGTAGGCAGGGCCAGGCGTTCGACCTCCGACATTGCCGCGGAGGCGCGCCATCTTGAGAAACGATACGGACATGCCGATGAGACGAGCAGCGCTCGTCTCATCGAGGAATTCTCGACCCTGTGCAGTCATGAGCAGCAATCTCCGTCACATGTAGCGACGGATAGCTACTGTATGCACCGCGGACTCGGTGCCTACCGCGAAAGACAGGTCGAATTCTGGGGGGGCTTTATCCTTGACTTTTCACTGAAAGCGTGCGCGCCCGTTGGTTCGCTCCGTCCCTGCTTCTCTGGATCGTCTCGACGCAGAACGCCGGCAGCCCGGAACTGCCGTTTAGAGCATCGAGGAGATCGCCGATCTCCATGCGGGTGAGGCCCGCGGATTCGGCGATCGAATACAAGTCGTTCGCGAGACGTGTTGATTCGAGCGAGGGACGATGCGCGGGTTTGCGATGGTCCTTGTCCCACTCTCGCAGGCCCGCGATGGCATGCGCCAGATGAACGTCGAGTGCTTCCGCCGGAGAAAGGTCATTGAATGATACGAGCGGGCCGACGTCGCGCCTGATAGGTGAAATCCCGTATGGATTCCCGGGAAATGGGTGGTTGTGATCCTCTATGTCCACATCAGCGAAGCATCTGTTGAGTCCGTGCTCCACGGTCTGTTCGCGCCGCACTTCGACCGCGTCGTCTACTGCCGCCTGGAAGTCGGCGGACAAGCCAAGCTCGCGTCGAGCCTTTTGCAATGCACGACGTGCGGAGTCCGAGACATTGAGCAGTCCGTCCCGTTCCGCGATCAGCCTTGGCGCGTCAAAGCTCGGTCGATGTCGCTGGTCAGCGCGCCATTCTCGGATCTGCAATAGTAGCGCCACAGTCAGCCGGCGCGCAGTGGACGGCGGAGTGCGTTTCGGTAGTACCGCGCAAATGATGTGTCGGAGTGGTTTCCGCGATGTTGCATTCATGATCGTACTCGCCCCAGCATCGCAACAGCTTCATGCTTTTGGTCCGGTGCGAGATGTGCATATCGCAGCGTCATCGCCATGCTTCCATGCCCCAATAATTCGCGGACGGTGTTGAGCGGAACGCCGGCCTGAACGAGGCGCGAGGCAAAGTGATGGCGAAGATCGTGCCACCGGAATTTCGCGATCCCGGCGCGTTCCAGGAGCGCTCCCCATGCCGTCTTGAAGCTTGTATCGATCGGAAATACCCGCTCGCCTTCCGGCGCCTGCTCCTTCCATTGGAGCAGCACGTCGATCGCTTCGTCATTCAACGGGATATGTCGAGTTTGGTGGGTCTTCGCCGTCGATCCTTCGATGGTGATCTGCTTTCCCTTGATGTCCACGTTTGCCCACCGCAGCGCCAGCAGTTCACCCCGGCGCATGCCGGTGTTCATGCTCAGCAGGACGGCGGGCGTGAGATGATCGCCGTAATGAGGGAGTGGCGGTAGCGGTTCTTCCTTCCGCGCCGTACGCCATTTGTTTGCGGACTCGCGAGCCATTCGCATCCCCTTGTCGCGCTCGCTGAGCGCTGTTCTGAGCCGCTTTTCCTCGGCGGAGTCCAGGTAGCGCACCTTAGGTGTGCGGTCGATCGTGGGCCGCTCCACCTGGCGTGCGGCGTTTTCGGCAATCTTTCTGAGTTTGACGGCTCGCGCGAGGACACCGGAAAGCGTCATCATGTACCGCGTGACGGTCGCTGCCGACGCACCCGCACCGATGCGTCGTGTGCGCCACCGATCGACATCCTCGATGGAGATTCCAGAGAGCGGGCGGCCGTACCAGTCGCCGAAGCTGCGCTTGAGCTTCGCAAGTGTGTCGTCCGCCCCCTTCGGGCGATGGGTCCGGAGCCAAGGGGTATAGTCGTCCGCAACGAACTCACCGAGGGTCAAGTCGTTGCTGTCGCCGGTCAGTCCTTCGAGAGGGGTGCGGCCGTGGGCAACGTTGCCGAGCACCTGCTGACAGCGCTCGCGCGCTTCGTCCGGCGTAAGTTCGCCGACTTTGCCGAGCGCGACTCGGCGGTGACGGCCGAATTGTGCATAGTACGATCGTGCGCCGGAAGGCTGTACGCGCACGACAAAACCCGAGAGCCGGCTGTCCCAGATCTCAAATGGCTTGTCGGTCGGCTGGGCCGCCTTGCTCGCCAAGAGTTTCGCGCCAATGATTGCCCGCATTCTCCACCGTCTTGCCCGTCAGATTGTGTTCCCTTATAAGGGCAACTAGCGTATACGTGAGTGACCACAGTGACAATAGTGGATTTG
>JAKAXS010000512.1 GCA_021816505.1 Pseudomonadota bacterium | reverse complement strand
ACCTTCGAAGACATGATGGCGAAGTTCGGTCAGGCGTACCCCGACCAAGGACTCCTGCTTGTCGTGGACGAACTGCTTGATTATCTGCGCACCCGCAAAGACCAGGAACTGATCCTCGACTTGAATTTTCTACGCGAGATCGGCGAAAGCGCCAAGGACCTGCGCTTCCGTTTCATCGCGGGTGTTCAGGAAGCGATTTTCGACAGCCATCGTTTCAATTTCGTGGCTGACAGCATACGGCGCGTGAAGGACCGCTTCGAGCAGGTGCTCATTGCCCGCAACGACGTCAAGTTCGTCGTGGCCGAGCGCCTGCTCAAAAAGACTGCCGAACAGCAGGCTCATATCCGCGCGCATCTTGTTCCCTTCGCCAAGTTCTATGGCAACCTCAACGAAAGGATGGATGAGTTCGTCCGCCTGTTCCCGGTTCATCCCGACTACATCGACACCTTCGAGCGGGTGACCGTCGTCGAAAAGCGGGAGGTGCTCAAGACGCTCTCGCTCGCCATGAAGGAGCGGCTCGATAAGGAGGTGCCCGAGAACGAACCCGGCCTGATCGCATTCGATAGCTATTGGAACAATCTGAAATCCAACGCAGCGTTTCGCGCCATCCCCGAAATCCGCGCCGTGATCGATTGCAGCCAGGTACTGGAGTCGCGGGTCGAAAACGCTATCAGCCGCAAACAATACAAGCCGATGGCGCTGCGGCTCATTCATGGCCTGTCGGTGCATCGCCTGACGACCGGCGACATCTACGCGCCGATGGGTGCGACGCCCGAGGAGCTGCGGGATCGGCTTTGTCTCTTCGAGCCTATGATTGCCGAGCTCGGCAGCAACGAGCCTGATAAGGATTTGCAGACACATGTCGAAACCGTGCTGCGGGAGATCCACAGAACGGTCAGCGGCCAGTTTCTTTCCGTCAACCCAGCCAATCGCCAATATTATCTCGACCTGAAGAAGACGGACGATTTCGACGCGCTTATCGAAAAGCGGGCCGAGAGCTTTTCCGACTCCCAGCTCGATCGGTACTATTACGAGGCGCTTCGCCGCGTGATGGAATGCCAGGACGTCACCTATGTGACGGGCTACAAGATCTGGCAGCACGAACTCGTCTGGCAGGAGCGCAGGGCTGCTCGGACCGGCTATCTGTTCTTTGGCGCGCCGAACGAGCGCTCCACGGCGGTGCCACAGCGGGATTTCTATATCTACTTCATCCAGCCCTACGATCCGCCCCGCTTCAAGGATGAGAAGAAGAGCGACGAAGTCTTCTTCCATCTCACCGGCAACGACAGCGCCTTCCTCGACGCGCTCAAATCCTATGCGGCGGCGCTCGACCTGGCCCAGACCGCGTCAGGTCCCGCCAAATCCACCTATGAGGCGAAAGCCAACGGGTTCCTCCGGAACCTGGTGCAATGGCTTCAGAAGAACATGAACACGGCCTTTGATGTCACATGGCAGGGCCGCACGAAGGCCCTGGCGGAGTGGGCGAAGGGCAAATCCATCCGAGATTTGTCCGGCATCGCGTCCCACGAAACCATCAATTTCCGCGATCTGGTCAACACCATCGCCGGGGTTTGCCTCGCGCCACACTTCGCTGATCAGGCCCCCGACTACCCGGCCTTCTCCGTGCTGATCACCGGCGCAAACCGTGCGCAGGCGGCGCAGGATGGGTTGCGCGCCATCGCGGGACAGAACCGCACCAAGCAGGCGGTCGCCGTACTTGATGCGCTGGGCGTACTTAATGGCGAACGCATCGATCCGGCGAAGTCGCGGTATGTCCGGCCCATCCTTGATGCCGTCAGGTCCAAGGGACCTGGCCAAGTCACCAATCGCGACGAGATCATCAAGGACGATCACGGCTTGGAATACATGGACCCGGCGGCAGGACGGTTGGAGCCTGAATGGGCGGTGGTTTTGCTCGCCGGCCTGGTCTGGTCCGGAGACATCGTGCTCGCCATCCCGGGAAGGAAGTTCGAAGCTACCGACCTCGGTCCCCTCGCGGCGACGAATGTCGATGAGCTGATCCGTTTCAAGCATCTCGAACAGCCGCGGGAATGGAACCTGGCCGCGCTGAAAGAGCTGTTCACGCTCATGGGGCTTTCGCCGGGCCTGGCGCAACTCGTGACCCAAGGTCAGGATGATCCAGTCCGAAGCTTGCAGGATGCGATCCAGAAGCACGTCCGGCGCATTGTCGAAGCTCAGCAGATGCTGCGCGAAGGCGTTTCCTTTTGGGGCATCGATCTTCGTAATGTCGGCGATCTGGCCGCCCGCGCGGACAAGCTGGCCGACGCCAAGGCGTTTCTGGAATCGTGCCAAGCCTATTCCTCGCCAGGCAAGCTGAAGAACCTCCGCTATGCTGCGAGCGAGATCAGCGTCCATGCCGAGGCGGTCCGCACCCTCGGGCTGATCGAAGCGGTCCGGGATTTCGTCGCCCGCCAAGGAGCTACAGCGCATTGGCTGAGCCTTGCCGAAACGGTGCTGCCGGCGGAGCATGAGTGGGTGAGGCGCGTGCGCGCCGCGCGGCAGGAATTTGAAAGCGCCATTCGCGGCGCCGATCTGTCGAGACTGCCTGCGGAATTCGAGCGCCTGTCCGGTGCGCTTCGTCCCTTCAAGCGTGAGTTCATCACGCTCTACATAGATTTGCACACGCGCGCGCGCCTCGGCGTTAACGACGACAAGCGAAAGAGCGCGCTTCTCACCGATCCGCGATTGCAGACGCTTCAACGCCTCGCCGGCATCGAGCTGATGCCGCGGCAGCAACTGACCGATTTCCAGAACCGCCTTGCCGGTTTGAAGAGTTGCTTCGCATTGACCGAGCGCGATCTCGACGCCTCACCGATCTGCCCGCATTGTGGCTTCCGGCCGCAGACCGAAAGCGCGGTGGCGGGCGGCGTCATGCTGGCCCAGTTAGACAAGACGCTCGACGATACTGTGACGAGCTGGACAGCCGCGCTGCTCGCCAATCTCGAAGACCCGATCACCAAGCACAATC
>JAKAXS010000511.1 GCA_021816505.1 Pseudomonadota bacterium | reverse complement strand
GACGAGGCTGGCATGCTCGTTGCCGTAGCGCTTGGGGATTTTTCCGCTGACTAAATAACCAACTACCTGGTTTCCCCCGATCGCGACGATGCAGTCGAGCAGAGCCATGTCGATGTACTGGCCGACGCCGCTGATAGTCCGGTGATGGAGGGCGGCCAGAATGGCGACGGTGGCGTACATGCCCGTCATCGTATCGGCGATGGCGATGCCGACTTTTTGCGGCCCACCACCCGGATGATCGTCGCGTTCGCCGGTAATACTCATCATACCGCCCAAGCCCTGAAAGACGAAATCGTAGCCAGGCTTGTGGGCGCTCGGCCCGTTCTGGCCATAGCCGGTGATCGAGCAATAGATGATGCGCGGGTTGATGGCGCGGATGGCGTCGTAGTCGAGACCATACCGCTTCAGATCCCCCACTTTGAAATTCTCAATGAAAACATCGGAAACGGCGGCGAGTTCGCGAATGATCGCTTGGCCGGCCGGCTTGGCGATATCGAGTGTCAGTGACTTCTTGCCGCGGTTGGCCGCGGCGTAATAGGACGAGTTTGGTGCCTCGGCGCCGTCACGCTCCCTGAGCCAGGGCGGGCCCCAGCCACGGGTTTCGTCCCCGCTGCCCGGCCGTTCGATCTTGATCACCTCGGCTCCGAGATCGGCGAGATTCTGGGTGCACCAGGGGCCGGCAAGCACCCGCGCGAGGTCCAACACCCTGATGTCTGACAGCGCTTGTCCGCTCATGACTTTCTCCCGGTCACCGTAAGCGGCGCGACCCGCTCAGGCCGCCACCTCGTGCCGCGGAAACTCGACCATCGCCTCGCCAACGGCGACGATTTCGTCGCGCTGGTTCACAATCTCGACCTCGAGGGTTACCCACCGGCTTTTCAAGGTCGGCCGGAGGCGGACAAGACGGCCGCGGGGCGTGATGACATCGCCCGGCTTCACCGGCGCCTTCCAGCGCGTCTCCAGACGGCGATGAAAACCGCCATGGTCATAGGCCCAATCGGTAATCATGCGGGTCAGCAGGCCGAAATTGGTCATGCCGTGCATGATGATGCCGCCAAAATTGGTCTTGCCGAAACTACCCTGCATGTAATCGTCGTCGAGATGCAAGGGATTGAAGTCAAGCGAAGCTTCGCAGAACTCGCGGATGGTCTCGCGCGTTGGGCTGAATGGCTTGCCGGTGATTGTCTGGCCTTCAGCCAAATCCTCGAACGTGCTCATGATTTATCCTCGTATTTCGAATTATTGGGGACGGATGGTCCAACCGCGGCCAGAGCAGATGACCTCGTTCTTCTGGTTGAAGAAGACATTGTCGTGCACGGCGAAGAGGCGGTCCTTGCGGATGAATTTGTCGAGACAGCGTGCCTCCAGGCGGATCATGTCGCCGGGACGCGCTGGGATGGCGTAGCTCCAACTCTGACCCGCGTTGATCGTTCCGGGGCTGCGCATCCAGTCATCCGTCGGCGTGCAGGCGAACATCAGCAGGATATGAATGGAGGGCGGCGCAATCAGGCCTCCGAAAACACTCTTGCGGGCATACGCCTCGTCGAAATAGAGCGGATGCAAATCACCGACCGACCGGCAATATTTCTGGATCGCCTCCTTGGTCAGCAGATATGGGACCGTCTCGCGCGGTGCCCCGGGGACCAGATCATCCCAGGTTTTGCGCGCGGCGGCGTCCTTCCAGAAATCGGTCTCGAAACTATCCGCTGGGTTATTTTTAACGTTCATCGGCGTTTCTCCGAACGGTTACTGGTGGGGCCAAGGATGATGGCGGCGCTCTTGCCGGAAAAGACCGCTTGATGCAGTCTTATCCTGCATTATCGCAGGCATGGCGATGAGAGATTGGGACAATATCCGCATCTTCCTCGGGGTCTGTCGTCACGGCTCACTGGCGGCGGCCGGGCGGGCACTCAAAGTCGACGAGACAACGGTCGGGCGCCGGGTCAAGGCCATGGAAGACGCGCTCGGGACACGCCTATTCGACCGAACCGCACAGGGTCTAATCCTGACCGAGGCCGCCAGGGCCGTGCGCGCCCAGGCCGAGGCGGCAGAGGAAGCGGTCTTGAGCGTCCAGCACAGCGTGGCGGGGGTCGATGCGCGACCATCTGGCTTTGTGCGGATCACCGCGACCGAAACATTGAGCAGCCAGTTCCTGATTCCTTCCCTGGGGGGGTTTCGCGCCCGCTATCCCGACATCCAGATCGAGCTGTTCTCCGGCTATATCGCGTTAGACGTGGCGCGCGGCGAGGCGGACATCGCCGTGCGTGCCCTCCCGCCGACGGGAAGCCATCTCGTGTCACGCAAGCTCGGCACCGTGGCAGTCGGGATCTATGCGTCGCCGTCGTATCTTGCGCAGCATCCCGTCGGCGCCTTCGAGGACGGGTTGCAGGGGCACGATATCCTTGGCTTTTCCGACCTGATGCTGCCGCGGCCGCCAGGCGATTCGTTTCTCGGCGCCAGCACGCAAGGCGCGCGGCTCGTTTTCTCCACCAACAGTCCGCTCGGACTCACCATCGCCGCCGAGACGGGGCTGGGCCTCGCTGCGCTGCCAATCTATGTCGCATCCCGGCGCCAAGGCCTCGTCCGGGTCTGGCCGGACCGCGTGCAGACCTATGATTTGCTCGCCGTAATCCGCGAAGATGTCAAACGGTCGGCACGCATCCGTGCCGTTATCGATTACCTCGCGCATCATTTCAAAACGCAGCAGTCTCTGCTAGAGGGCGCCGCCGCGCCATTCCCCTAATCTTCCTGCGCTGCGAATTTGCACGCGGTGCCTGCGTCATCAGGTGTTCCGCGGCACCAGCGCGGACGTCATCGTCATGGCCGTCCAAATTAAAATAAAGATGGGATCCGGGATGAAACGAGCGGAAGATGGCGTCATGAGCCCGATAAAGACCAACCCGATAAAGGCGGAGCGCGGGACTGAAGGCAGCAATGCACTTTACGGGAAGGTTGCGTGGCGCCTGATCCCCTTTCTGTTTCTGTGCTATGCCA
>JAKAXS010000510.1 GCA_021816505.1 Pseudomonadota bacterium | reverse complement strand
AGACTTTTGCATCAGCAAAGGCCGCGACGCAGCTTGCGTCGCGGCCCGTTCGTCGTTCCTATTGCCGGGTGATCACGACTTCCAGGTATTCGCTGGGCGCGACCAGTGTGCCGTCTTCCGCTTGGTTGAATCTGGCGGCGACCGCGAGCAGATCGTGTTCGAGCGACACTTGTTGCTCGGCCGTCAGCGCGGCAAACGCTTTGTGGGTCGGCCCGTAGTACGTCTTGAACACGGCAAGCCAGTGCTCGGCCGAACGGTAGCGGAACGCGAAGTGACGCGGCGTCGCGGTTATTGCAACCTCGTGCGCTCCAAACAGGCTGACGATGCCTGCCTGCGTGCCCCAGCGAGACGGCGGCTTGGCGTGCGGTGGCGGCGGCAGATGCGTAGCGATCGTCTTGAACAGCTGGCCGACGAAGCTCTCCGGCGTCCAATTTGCCAGACCGATCTTGCCCCCTGGCCGGCAAACGCGAACGAGCTCGTTGGCCGCGCGTTCCTGATCGGGCGTGAACATGACGCCGAACGTGGACAGAACGGCATCGAAGCTCTCCGCCGCGAACGGCAGTGCCTCGGCATCGGCCTCGCGTAATGAAATCGCCAGTCCTTCCGCCTGCGCGCGCTTGCCAGCCCGTTCGAGCAGCTCCGGAACGTAGTCGGTCGCGATCACGTCGCACCAGCGGCGGGCGGCGGCGAGAGAGGCGTTGCCGTTCCCGGCCGCGACATCGAGGACGTGCTGGCCGGACCTCAGGTCGACGGCTTCGCAAAGTGTTTCTCCGACGATCTGTAGCGTCGTACCGATGACGGCATAGTCGCCGGACGACCACGCCGCGCGCTGGCGATCTTTGAGGGTCGGGGTCGCCGCTTCAGCGGCGGCAACGGTGGTTGAAAGTGACATGAGCTTAGCTTCCTCGAGTTGGGGTTGATCAGATGGCCGCGATAGCGGGGTCAGTGTCGATGCCAGTGGCGCGGCAGCGACCAAGGCTCAGGGTTCTTGCGATGGTCGCGAATGATGCGACCTCCGCCGTAGCCATTGTTCGCGTCGCGCATCGGCGGGCGTGGCTCACCGCGATGGTCGCGGACAACCGCGCCGGGGGTGGCGCTCAATGTCGTCCGGCCCTCACGACTTTTTGCTTCGGCGGTTGCGCCGACCGAGAGCAGCAGCGGAATGGATGCCGCGGCCGCCAACTTGGTGAATGTCATTTCCTGCCTCCCGAGTGTCTGCATTGGGTAGGCCGGAGAATGCCGACTAGGCGCCGCAAAGACTTTGCGGCCGGCTTGCGATAGCCTTCAGATTGGCTTGATTTATTCTTGAGGCCTCATCCCGCCAAAGACGGGTCAGTCATGCGCTATTTGTTCGGTGACCATTCGCTCGACGTCGCCCGCCGCGAACTGTGCCGCGGCGCCGAACCCATTGCCGTAGAGCCTCAAGTCTTTGATCTTCTGACATTTCTCATCCGCAACCGCGATCGCGTGATCAGCAAGGACGACCTCATCGAGGCCGTCTGGGGTGGGCGGATCGTGTCGGACTCGACGCTCACCAGCCGCATCAATGCCGCACGCAAAGCGATCGGCGACAGCGGTGCCGAGCAGGCCTTGATCCGCACGTTGCCACGCAAGGGCATTCGCTTTCTGGCGGCGGTGCAAGAGGTGACCGCCGCTTCTCCGCTCCGCAGTCCGGATATGGCAACTGCCGGCACACGCGGGCTCCACAAGCCGGAGGAGAAAGACCTCGTCGTCACGGCAACGGCTACCCGCGCTTCGATCGCGGTGATGCCGTTCGACGATGACGGGGCAACAGACGCGCGCGGCGGCCTTGCCCACGCCCTCGTCCACGACGTGATCACCCGGTTGGCCAAGCTGCGCACGCTGCTGGTGATCGCGCAGGGTACGGTGTTCGCGCTCCAGGAACGCGGGCTGTCTGCACAGGAGGCAACGCAGCAGCTCAATGTCGATTACGTTGCGCGTGGTTCCGTCCGGCGCCAAAGCGCCCGCATCACCGTTGCGGTGGAGCTAGCCGATGCCAGGTCGTCTCGGATTGTGTGGGCCGACAGTTTCAGCCGGCCCCTCGATGACACGTTCCTGATCCTCGACGAAATCGGCGACAGCATCGTCGCGTCGATCGCCAGCGAGATCGAAGCGGCGGAGCGTAGTCGCGCAATCCTGAAACCACCCAACTCGCTCGATGCCTGGAGTGCCCACCATCGCGGGCTCTGGCACATGTATCGCTTCAATAAGACCGACAACGATCTCGCCCGGCACTTCTTCGCGCAAGCGGTGGCGCTGGATCCCACCTTTTCGCGCGCCTACGCCGGGCTCTCGTTCACCCACTGGCAGAACGCGTTTCAAGGATGGGCGGACCGCACGTCCGAACTCGATCGCGCTTACGCGGCAGCCGGGGAGAGCGTGATGGCCGATGATCGCGATCCCGCCGGACACTGGGCGATGGGCCGGGCGTTGTGGCTGCGCGGGTTGCGCGATCAGTCTCTGTCTGAACTCAATCTGTCCGTCGACCTCAGCCCAAACTTCGCGCAGGCGCATTACACGCTGGCTTTCGTCCATTCGCAGGCGGGCGACCCGACGACGGCAATCGCGTCGGCTGACCATTCGCATCGCCTGAGCCCGTTCGACCCGATGCTGTTCGCGATTTTTGCGTCACGCGCCATGGCGCTCGTCAGACTTGGCCGCATGGATGAGGCCGCGGATTGGGCCATCAAAGGCGCGTCGCGTCCGAATGCGCACGCGCAAATCCTGGCGATTGCCACGTATGCGTTGGCGCTCGCCGGCCGTCATCGCGAAGCACAAACGTACATCGCGCGCATCCGAGGCGATCTTCCTGCGTACGGCATTGAGGATTTTCTGACGGCGATGCGGCTTGAACCCGAAGCAGAGTCGCTGTTTCGGAAGGCGGCCCTGATGATCGAATAGAGACAGATCAGGTCAAGCAGCCTCGAGAGACGGCCAGCAGTTGGACAGGGTTAACGCCGGCGCAAAGAAGCTG
>JAKAXS010000509.1 GCA_021816505.1 Pseudomonadota bacterium | reverse complement strand
CGTCGATCGTATCGGAAAATCGGGCGAGACTAGCCTTGCTCGCCGGGCTTGGGAGAATTTAGGTCCGCCAAGGTGAACCGTTACTGAATGATAAACATCCGCAATCGGATCATTCGCCTTTCAGCGCGGGCCAATAGACGTCGCGTAGAAATCGCCAGATCGACACGCCGTAGTCCGAAGCAGCGTTCAACAGATGTCCCGCGCGAAGGTGCGCGTAGCCGCGAACCGCGTAGAGCTGAACGGTGTCGGGCGTCTGCGCGATCATCGCCGTGACGTCTTCGGCGGCGGCAGCATAGTCGCCCTGCTTCATGCGCACCGACGCGCGCCCCTCCATCGTTCCAGCCGACGTATCGCCCAACGCGATTGCCTTGGAGTAGTCGGCAATCGCCGCAGCATAGTCCTTGCGGTCACGCTGGAACTTTGCGCGGCGTACATAGATGTCGGTCACGTCCGGAGCCAGTTCCGTGAGCTTCGTGTAGTCGGCGAGGATGGCATCCTTGGCCTCGGGCCCGGGCAACTCCTCGTTGAGGCTGATGCGTCGCCAATACCGCGTCTGGTCCGTGGGATCGAGCGCGATGGCGGCGGCAACGTCTGCCACGGCCTCGGTCATCTTGCCGTGCGCCTGATGGATTTGCGAACGCAGTTCCAGTGGAACCGGCGTGCTGGGCTTCAACTCCACGAGCTTGTTGGCGTCCGCGATCGCCAGATCGTACTGGCCGCTGGTCGAGTAGTGGTTGGCCCGCCATGTGTAACCGTCTTCGGGACTGATCTCGATCATCTTCAGCGCGTCGGCATGCGCCGCTTCACTGCGGCCCATGCGCACGAGTGCATAGGCGCGCTGCTGATAGGCACCGACATCGCGCGGATCGAGCGCGATGGCCTTGTCCAGCTCGGCGATGGCGTCGTCTTGCCGGCCGATCGATTCCAGATACGTTGCCTTGATCCAGTAGGGTCCGGGTGCCCCGGGCGTCAGCGCGATGGCGTTGTCGTAGTCGGCCAGCGCCTTGTCGGTGTTCTCCAGCGTCGCATGCGTGCGCGCGCGTGCCTGGAAAGCGTCGGCAAAATCCGGCCTGAGTTCGATCACCTTGTCGAGATCGGCCAGCGCCTCCTCGTTGCGGTCGAGCGTACGCAGCACTTCCGAGCGCGAGCGATACGTCAAAGCATCCGCCGGCTCCAGTTCGATGGCGCGCGTCAGGTCGCCCAAAGCGGCTTCGTACTCGCCGTTGTCTTCGCGCGCCTGTGCGCGTTGCCGATAGGTTTCCGCAGACGTGTTGTCCAGCGCGATCGCCTGATCGTAGTCTTCGACGGCTTTCTGATATTCGCCGATATACCGGTGTGCCGCAGCCCGCCCGCGATAGGCGTCAGCGTCGTTGCTATCCCGCTCGATCAGCCGCGTGCAGTCGGCAATCCCGGCAGTGACGTCGACGGTCGAGTTCTTTTCCGTCGCGGCCTTGCACGATGCCCGCAACGCCGTCGCGTCGTCCGCGCGCGCCATTCCGGTCCCGAAGGCTATCGCGGCGGCAAAAAGGGCTGCAGCAGATCTTGCGAACATAGTTCAACTCCGCGCGTGAGGGGCTATCAGGTCCGCACACAGACGGGCCATAGCATATGCATCGGCTATTTCCAGGGCGGCCACGTACCGTCCGGGGAGTTGCTCGTCAGCTGCGGCGAAATTGGCGCATCTAAGATTTCGGTGGTGTTCCCGCCGGAACATCCGCCGGTTGAGCCTCCACCGGCTTCACGCGGATCGCGGCGATCTTGTTGCGTGATTTGCGCAGGATCTCGAACCGGTAGCCGTAGAATGTGAAAACCTGCCCAGGCTCAGGGATGGTCTGTGCTTCGTGGATCACGAGGCCGGCCATCGTCGTCGCCTCCTCGTCCGGCAGGTTCCAATCCATGTGCCGGTTCAGGTCGCGGATCGCGACAGTGCCGTCCACGTTGACGGTCCCATCCGCCTGAACACGAATTTGCGTCTCGTGGGTGTCATGCTCATCAGCAATCTGCCCCACGATCTCTTCCAGAATGTCTTCCAGCGATATGAGGCCCTGTACCTCTCCATACTCGTCGACGACGAGAGCCATCTGAGCCTTGCGTTTCAGGAACGCATTCAGCTGGTGCTTTACCGCGGTGGTGTCCGGCACGAACCAAGGTGGCGTGGCGAAACTCATGATGTCGAGCTTGCTGATATCCCAGGCGGCCCGGCCGAGCGCGATCAGCAGGTCTTTCGTATGTAGAACGCCGACGATGTTCTCCTGCTCGTCGCGCCAGATCGGCACGCGGGTGTATTGCGACCGCAGAATCTCGTCGACAATCGCCTGCGGACTGTCGTCGGCGTTCAGCGTCTCCATCTTCGTCCGATGGATCATGATGTCGGCCACCTGCAAATCGCGCAGGTCCAGAACGCCGCCAAGCATCTCCGCGTCGTGTCGCGCGACGGTGCCTTCCTTGGTCTGCAGGTCGATGGTGCCGCGGATCTCTTCACGCGCCGCCAGAATGTTGGCGGCATCGTCCCTGGTCGACGGCGTCATCTTGAGGATCCAGCGCACGACGAACTCGATGGCCTTCGTTGCGGGCGACAGCGCGATGACGACAATTCGCATGATCGGCGCGACGAACAGCGCGACTTTGTCCGGCGAGACGAGCGCATAGGTCTTCGGGAGAACTGCCGCGAAGATCACGATCAGCACCGTCATGATGATGGTGGCGTAGATCAGTCCCACGTCGCCGACCAGCATCACAGCGAGCCCTGAGGCCAGCGCCGAGGCCAGCACGTCGACCAGCGTATTGCCTAGCAGCACCGCGCCGATCATCTTCTCCGGCGTGGACAGCAGCCGGTTGACCACTTTTGCGCCGGCATGGCCCTCCTGCTCAAGGGCGTGCATGCGGGCGCGAGAGGCAGCCGTCAGCGCCGTCTCGCTGCCGTTGAAGAAAGCCGACAGCGCGACGAGCACGATGATGGCAAGAAGGATGAGACCGAGCTCGAGCGTCATGGGCCTT
>JAKAXS010000508.1 GCA_021816505.1 Pseudomonadota bacterium | reverse complement strand
GCCAAACCATGTCCGCCACCGCCGACGATGACGACGCTGTAGGACGGCTTGGGCTGTGGGCTGCGCCAGGCGCCCTGCCAGCGCTCGTTGTGCGACAGACCCTGGCGAAAGACCGACCAGACTGAGTAGTCTTTTTTCACAAGCGGGTCTCCGAGCGGTTGCGGACGCGAGGCTTCGCTACGTTGTCGTGAAGAAACGCTAGCGTTGGCGCGCGCAAAGGATGCGTACGCATGAGACGCGGATTTTGATAATTGCGACAGCTTCACGGAGCGCGCGAAAAACTTCTGCACCCGGAGCGTGATCAGGCGAGCGGCGCAATCCCTAAGCATGCGCTCAGGAATTGCCTGGCGCTGCGGGAGGAAACGGGGGAGATCGGTCAGTCTGAAGATTGCGCGGCTTTATCGAAAACGACATCGTCGCGCTAAATCACCTTAGGCCACGAGAAACAAGAACGGGGCCGGCAATGCGTGGTGCCGAGCCCGCCAAGCAGGCTCGGCGTCTTTGTCAGGCAGCCAGACGCACGTCGGCGGCCTTGGCGCTTTCCATGATGGCGGCGACCCCCATGCCGCCTGCCGTGCAGACGGAGATGAGGCCGCGGCCGCCGTTCTCAGACAGCAGCTTGGCGAGGTTGCCGACGATGCGCGCGCCGGTCGCCGCGAAGGGATGGCCGAAAGCGATCGACGAGCCCTTGACGTTCATCTTCGCGCGGTCGATGGAGCCGAGCGGCTGGTCCTTGCCGAGGTACTTCTTGCAGTACTCGGGATCTTCCCACGCCTTCAGCGTGGCCAATACCTGTGCCGCAAAGGCTTCGTGGATCTCGTAGAAATCGAAATCTTGAAGCTTGAGACCGGCGCGATCGAGCATCTTGGACACTGCGATCGTGGGGGCCATCAGCAGGCCTTCGCCGGCCACGAAATCGTTGGCGGCGGTCTGCGAATAGGTGAGATAGGCCTGGATCGGCAGACCGTGCTTCGTCGCCCACTCTTCCGAGCAGAGCAGCACGCATGCAGCACCGTCCGTTAGCGGCGTCGAGTTGGCTGCCGATAGCGTGCCACGGTCCGACTTCTCGAAGGCGTTCTTCAACGTTGCCAGTTTGTCGAGGCTGATGTCCTCGCGCATGTTGTTGTCTTTGTAGACGCCGGCGCAGGGCACGATCAGGTCGTCCATGTACCCGGAGCGGTAGGCCTCGGCCGCCTTGCGATGGCTTTCGAACGCGAGCTGATCCTGCTCGACGCGCGGAATGTGCCACTGCTGCGCCATCAGCTCGCAATGCTGGCCCATGGACAGGCCGGTGCGCGGCTCGGATACGTTGGGCGGCTGCGGGGTGAGTTCGGCGGGCGAGAAGCCCTTGAACACCTTGAGCTTGTCCATCGGCGTCTTGGCCTGCGTCACCTGCGTGAGGCGCGAGGCGAACTTCTTGGAGAAGACGATGGGCGGGTCGGACGTCGTGTCGGAGCCGACCGCGATGCCGCTGTCGATCTCGCCGGTCGCGATCTTGGCGCCGATGCCCATCGCCGCCTGGAGCGAGGTGCCGCACGCCTGCACGAGCGTGATGCCCGGCGTCGACGTGGCAAGCTTGGTGTTGAGCACCGCTTCACGCGCGAGGTTGAAATCCTTGGAGTGCGAGACGACGGCGCCGCCGACGACTTCGTCGATGTGCACGCCCTTCAGCTTGTACTTGTCGACGAGGCCGTTCAGGGCGGCGCTCATCATGTCGAGGTTCGACAGGTCGGCATAGAGGGTGTTGGAACGGCAGAACGGGATGCGCACGCCGCCGACGACGGCAACGCGGCGAAGAGTTTGCTGGGTCATGAACGGCTCCTGAGGGGGCTTGTCCGGAGGGATGTGGCGCCCGCCGTCAGGGCAGGCGCCGATAGGATGTCGTGTAGCTCAGCTCACTCGGCCGCCAGGCCGATGCGGGGCTGGGCGATCGGGTTCGATGCCCGGTAGTGGAGCGGACCACCGCGGAACGGCGCGAAACCGGTTCCGAAGATGACGCCGGCATCCACCAGATCCGCGTTCTCGACCACGCGCTCGTCGAGCGCGCGTTGAGCTTCGTTGATCAGCGGCTCGACGAGTTCCTTGCCCAGCGCATCGAGGTCGCGCTTGTCATAGGTCTTCTCGCCCTTCTCCGGCCGGCCGTCCTTCCACTTGTAGAAGCCTTCGCCGGTCTTCTTGCCGAGCTTGCCGCTGGAGACCAGCGCATCAAGGCGCGAACCTTCCGGCGAGATGCCGAGAATCTTGCCGACGTGCGCGCACACGTCCAAGCCGACGTTGTCGGCGAGTTCGATCGGACCCATCGGCATGCCGAACTGACGCGCGGCTTCGTCGATCTTCTCCTTCTCCTCGCCCTTCTCCAGACGCGCCATAGCGGCCATCATGTAGGGTGCGAGCAGGCGATTCACCAGGAAGCCCGGAACGCTCTTGGTGATGAGCGGGAACTTGCCGATGGCGGTGACGAAGGACGCGGCCTTCTGCACGTCTTCCTCGCGCGATTGCTTGCCGCGCACCACTTCCACCAGGGGCATCTGCGGCACCGGCGAGAAGAAGTGGATGCCGACGAGGCGGCCAGGGTCTTTCAGAGGCTGGGCGATGTCCTCGATCATCAGCGAGGACGTGTTGGTCGCCATCACCGCGCCGGGCTTCATCTTGGTTTCGAGGTCGGCGAACAGCTTCTGCTTGACCTCGAGCTTCTCGACGATGGCCTCGATCACCACGTCGGCGCGGGCGATGCCTTGTCCCGTCGGGTCGGCGATGAGGCGGGTCTTGGCGGCTGAGCGCGTGGCGCGCGTCTTGAACTTCTTGGCGAACAGCTTGCCCTGCGCCGCGATACCCTTGGCCAGTTGCTCGGCCGAGAGATCCTGCAGCGTCACTTCCATGCCGGAGGCGACGCACACACCGGCGATGTCCGCACCCATGGTGCCGGCGCCGATGACGTGGACGCGCACCGGCTTCCAGCCGAGACCTTTCGGGGCCTGGCCCTTCAACTGCTCAGACA
>JAKAXS010000038.1 GCA_021816505.1 Pseudomonadota bacterium | reverse complement strand
CGCGAAGCCCCGGCCGGCTTCGCCTGCGCGAGCGGCCTCGATAGTGGCGTTCAAGGCGAGGAGGTTCGTCTGCCGGGCAATCGCGTCGATGTCGCCCGCCATGCCGCCGATGTGCTTCACCGCGGAGTCGAGCACGCTCATGCGCTCGCCGATGGTCCCGACGAGCCCTTCGATGGAGCCCATCGCCAACGTCGCATTGTGACTGTCATCGATGCAGCTTTGCATGATGTCGCGAGCACCCTGCGCCGAGGAGGCGCACGCCTGGCTCGTCTGGGAAAGGTCGGAGGTCGATGCCGCGAGTTCCTCGATGGCCGCCGAAATCGATCCTGTCGATTGGGCAACCTCACGGAAATCATTGCGCATCCAGCCGACGTTGATCGCCGCTTCGGAGACCTCGGCACCGACGTGGGCGACGGCCTGTGATCCCTGTGCCGCTGCCTCGTTGGTCAGCGCAACAAGCTTATGGAGTGCTTCGCCCAATCGCCCGCCCGGGATCGAGCCGCCTTTGAGATTGGTCTGGAGCAGCCGCTCCAGAACCTCTGTCGCCTGATCATCACTTGCGGTCGAGGTGGGCTTCTGTTCGACAGCGAGATCGGCCTGTTTGCCCCACATGTGCACCAACACCCCTGAGTTATCACTCGTCTCGAGCGTGAATCTCGAGTTCGCCGCGCTCAGCCATCTCAAGCGCCAAATCAGCTATAGCGCGTCGGGTCTTTACAATGTCTTTCTGAGCCGACGGCGGGCCCGTCTGCAATTCAGATTCGATCATACGCCGCGAGCGAGCCGCGACCGCACCCAAGATCAGTTCCTTGAGATCGGCGTCGCAATTCTTGAGCGCGATGATCAAGCGTTCCGGCGCAACCTGGTCGAACAGCTTGAGGCGGGCTTCCTGCGAGATGCGGGCGATATCGTCGAACGTAAACAGCAGTCCTTTGACGATCTTGGCTTCCTTCGGGCGATGCGCAAACAGCGACTGCAGCACGCCGTCCATCTGCTCGCGTTCCATCTTGTTGATGATATCGGCCATCCGGGCATGGATATCCGGCCCAGTGTCCCGACGGGCCTTCACCAACAGCTCGTCGTTCAAAGTGGTTTCGAGCAGCCGCAGGGCGGTCGGCGTGATGTTGGAGATCGACACCATGCGCCGCATGACCTCATCGCGCGCATCCAGCGCCATGGCGGCGGTCACACCAGCCGCGCAGCTTGGGCTTGCCCGAGAGAGAACAAAGGCTGTCGTTTGCGGATGCTCCTTCGCCAGATACTGAGCAACGGCATTCGGCGCGCTGGACGACAGCTTCGGCCAGACGGCCTGATGGCTCTGCCCACGCACCTGAGACATGATTTCGAGCAGCTTGTCGGACGGGATGACCCCCGAAAGCAATTTCTCGATTTCCTGAGCGGAGCCTTCCAGGTTGCTACCGGTCTGGCAACGCTGCGAGAATTCGTTGACGATGTCGTCGAGCACCGGCCCGGGCACCATGCCGAGTTCGGACGCGGACTGCGCAATGAGGGCAACTTCGGATTCGTCGAAATGCTTCAGCAAACGGCTCGCGGCAGGCTTGCCCATCGCCAGCAGCAGCGCCGCGACTTTGTCGGGGCCACGCAGCTTGCGCGTGATCGCCTGATGCTGTGAGTGTGGCTCCGCCATTTGATGCTGTTACCCGCCCCCGCACGTGAATCCGGGAGCAAGCCTGTGAGGCATTCCCGGCAGTCTACACAGCTATTTAGCGCGGCTTGCGCGAAGCTGGCAGGAGGTTAACCGGCGCCGATCAGCTCGCTGATCCGAGCCCCGACGCGCTCCATTGGCAACACTTCGTCAGCGCTCTTCTGCTCGACGACGGCGCGCGGCATGCCCCAAACCACACACGTGGCCTGATCCTGCGCGATGACATAGGCGCCGGCCTGCTTCAACTTGCCAAACTGAGCTGCACCGTCGTTGCCCATTCCAGTCAGCATAACCGCCAGAACCGCGCCGCCGAATGCACCTAGCGCGCTCTCTGCCAAAACGTCCACGCTCGGCTTGTACAGGCTCTCGCCGCGATCCGGCTCTACCCGTATCTCGTTGTTGGTCAACCGCAGTTGCATACCACCCGGCGCGATATAGACCTTCCGTCCAAGCGGCTCGCCGTGCGTGGCTTCCACCACAGGAGGTGGGCCCATATCGTTCAAACGCTTCGCCAGTGCTTGCGTGAAATGCGGTGGCATGTGCTGCGCGATCACGACCGGCACCGGTAAAATCTTCGGCAGCTGCGCAACCAACGTCGCCAGCGCGGCCGGCCCGCCCGTGCTCGATCCGATCAGCACCACCCGAGGCTTCATCCGGATGCCGCCACCCATGTGCCGGGCTGGCGGGAGGGGACGGGCGACCGCTGGCTTCGCTACCGCTCCGGTCCTGCGCTTTCCGCCGGTAACCGCGGCGTGGAGCTTCTCGTGGATGCCTTCCGTGCCCTGCGATTTCGGAATGAAATCGAATGCACCGATCTCGAGCGCCTCGATCGTGACGCGCGCACCCTCGTGCGTCTGCGCGCTGACCATGACGACTGGAATCTGAGTCTTCGCGACGATCGTCCGCAGCGCATCGATCCCGTTCAGGACCGGCATGTCGACGTCGAGCGTAATGACGTCCGGTTTCACGCTAAGCGCCTTGGCGACGCCTTCCTGGCCATCGCTTGCCGTGTCGACGACCTTAAAGCGCCCGTCCAACTCGATGCGGCGAACCAACGCCCGGCGCATGAAGGCGGAGTCATCGATGACAAGGACACGTATGATAGGCAACGTCATTTAGTCGGCTCCAGGTTGTGCCGCTCACCTAGGACAACCGCTTTAGACCGACCTCGCGAATCGGCATTCAGCGCAACAGCCCGAGTAGGCCAATGCAAGCTTGCAGGAAACTCCCCGTGCAGATCGTCCGAGGCAGCACCTGCAAACCGGCCGACAAAAAAGGCCATTACACTCTTTACACCTCTAAAGCTTAAGAACCTGTTCAGCCTGCCTTGCTACTGTGGAACTTCCCGTTGAGGTTTGCGCTACTATTGAATGATGCCAGAGTTCGAAAAACCCGATCAAGGTCCGATCTCGTTTTCAGAGGTTGTCGAACGCTTGGCGGCGGAACGTCCTTCCGAACCGGCGGAATACCGGCCATCCGTTGCCATCGGCTCGGGAGCCGCAGCACAGCCGCTGCACGAGCCCGCGTATGTGTCTCAGAACGCGCTTTCGCAGATCTATGGTTCGGCGGAAGAGAACTTCGGGCCGGCGAAGCCAAGGATCCGGGAAACGCCGGTTGCTCCCCCGCCCTCAATCGAACCTCGGGATGTGGCGCGCGAACTCAAGCTTCGCATGTGGCATTCGGCCGATCAGATCGTCGCCATCCGCCGGCTGTTCGCCAAGAAAAACCATCCCGATCGTGTCATCCCCTCGCATCGCGAGGCGGCGACCACCCGTATGAGCATCGCCAACATGCTCGTCGATGAAGCCTTGCGCACGCGCGACGAGCGAGCTTGAGCGGCTGCGTTCCAGTGTGGAACACCGGCAAGCGGCAGTTAACCACCACCGCAAATGTCTCTCACAGTTAAGCGCGATATCAATCTCCCCACGTCATGCTGGGGACATGTTAGATCAATGCTACATCCACCTGATCGAAAAGCGTCGTGACGCAATCCGTGCGTGGCTGGACGAGGCGGCACCGTATGCCGCGCACGACCAACGCCATCTGGATGCACACACGCCAGAGCAAGCTTACTGGCAGTACGGCTATCAGGCCGCGCTCGCCGACATCCTGCGCTTGCTGACCGCTACCACTGATTCAGTATCCGACAATGCGGACACGTCCAGTCCGTCCCTGACGGGCGCGACGGATGAATCCGATTCCCGCGCGGAGTGAAGTCGTGGAAGAGACTGCACTCCTTTTCGAAGGCGGCCTTCCCGTTCGATAGCACGTCGAACTTGAAGTAATTCTCCGAGCCGATGAAGTCGCAGAGCGCACCTCTGATATCGCTGTCGGAACGACCGACGCGCGACACACAGAAACGGCCCAACCCGTCGAGATGCCCAAGTGCGAAAACACCCGGCATCGTCGTTGTCACGGCCGATTGAACCCCGTCGAACGTCAAACGATAGGGACCTAGCAATCCTGTCTGCGCCATTTTCTTCTTCCAATCCGTGATATGGCCGCCATCGGCCCGACAAAGACTGAGACAGACGCAAACAAAGTGAAGCGAGCACCCAGCTCGCAATTACAGATAAACGCCCGCCGCTTCGCCGCGACGGTGTAGCGGATCTTCATGTTGCGACGCCTCACGCTCGGCCTCGCGATCGCGCCGTCCGCCACGTTCCTGCGACTGGCTCGACCGGTCATGGGCGGTCTGCGAACCCGACTGCGATGAGTTCAGGTTGCTATCGGCGTTCGAGGGCAGCGTCGCCGTGATCGATGGATCGGCGTGAGTCACTTTTATCTGCGCATCGTCCGCGCTGTAGCCGGCCGCCCGCAGAATCGACGAAAGCACCTCGCGATCGCGCTGGATAAGTTCAGCCGTTTCCGCCCGTGCGGCATCCACGTGCAGCTCCAGCGCGTTCGCTCGGAGCTCCATGCGAACCGTTACTGTACCCAATGTCTCCGGCTGCAGCTGAATATGCAGAACCTTGAGCTTGCTGAGAGCCGGCTTGCCATCGAGAAGATGAACCGGCGTAGGCTGGCGGATCTCGACCGCGCGCGCAACTTCGTCGGCGACCTGCTTAATCGCCGGCATCTGATGGGTCTGTGTGTTGACGTTCGTATCGGCTGTCTCCACCGACGCAAACTCAGCAGGAACCTCCGCAATTCGCTCGGCACCCGAAGCGGTCTCTCCGCGACGATCCGTTTGGCCCTGGAGGTTGGCGCCAACACCCGATCCATTCGAACCCGACGGCAAGATCACCGTCGACGTCATGGCGGCGGTCGTCTCGCCTTTTGACCCCGCAGGAATCGAGTCTTTCTTCAGCTGCTCGGGCAGCGGCAGACCCTCGGCTTGTTCATCGGGTGATGGCGAGCCATCGCCGCTCAATACCGGCGCGAAGTGCGTGGCTACGCCCACCACAGCTAGATCCATCGGCCGCCGCTCTTGTGCGCCCGTAGTCGGTGCGGCCACGGCATGCGGTCCGTTCGCCCAGGCATCCAGCGAGGCCGTTGCGCCCGGCAGCACGTTCACCTCGCCGTCGTCGGGCATAGGCAGGCCCGACCCTTGTTGGGCACCCTTGTGCTGAACGCCGGTGTTTTGAACGCTCACCGCGTTCTGAGCGATGAGCTGCGCCAGCTTCAACACATCGCCGCTGTTGTTGGCATTCGCATCGGCGACGTGTTTCACATCTGCCTTGACCTCCTGCACGATGCTGGAGACCGCATTTGCCAACAAAGCTTGAAGCGTGGAAGACGTCGTGGCCGCACCGGCGTCTATCACCACGTCTGCGCCAATCGCCGGCTCGTCACTCGGCAACTCCAGCTCATTACCTGGCAGCTCCAACTCGGCCTTCGAGTCTTCGGCGTTGCCGGCTTCCGCGCCGGCCATCTGCGCCAGTAAGTCACCGAACAGTTTGGCAGAACCATCCTCGTTGGCGTCTACCGCGTCCAATGCCGATCCCGAAGCATCGGGAATAGGCAGCTTAACGGTCCGGTCCTGAGCTATCGTCCCCACTGTCATTTTTTTGCTGCCTTCAAGAGTTCGTCGGCCTTGCCGATCGATTTGCGTGCCGTGTCGATGATGGCCGGAGGGTCGCTTTGAATCTGCTCGGCGGTGAGTGCATCTTCGGTCACTGGAGCGGTTTTCTCGTCGATAACAAACTCTGCCGGCTCGCGTCGAACATCTACTCCAACCTCCGTCGCCGCATCGGCGAGCAGGCTGTCACGCGAGCCCAAACGCTTGCGGTCCACCGCCTGCAGCACCGCAAGACCTGCCGGAGTCTGCTCGGATGCCACATCGGCAGCCGCCCCGTAAACCTCCAGGCGAGCCCGCTCTCTACTGCCGACGGCATACAGCTCGCTCGCCCGCGCCGATGCGAAGCGCGCCATCTTTACTTTGCCGGTTAGGATCGATTTTTCGGCCAGCAGCAGATACGTCTGCCGCCTCTCTCGTTCCCCAAGCAGGTTGAACAGCTTCGTGAGGCGCACGAACTGATCCTCGTCGCGCGTGTCCGGCTCTCCGGCCAACTGCTCGGCAAGTTCCCGATAGAAGGTTGGAGCGTAGACCGCCTGTCCGAACCGCCGTAGATACTGCGCCGAAAGCTTCTCCGCCTCGTCCCAACGCCCAAGTTTACTGGCCACCATCGCTTGCCGTCGGAGCGCGCCCTGCTCCACGAGCGAACCCGGCGCGAACAGGCGCGCCAGCTCGAAAGCCTTGATTGCGCGTTCTGGCTCCCGTTGGGCGAAGACGATGCCCTGAACAAGCGCAACGTGTGCCGCAAGAGAAGGCTCGATCTCACGAGGATTGACCTTCGCAAGCAGCGCGGTGGCTTCGTCGCTGCGCCGTTCCGCATAGGCCGCGGCAGCAGCCGCTAGAACCTTGTCGACGCCGGCTATCTCGATCTTTTCGTCCAACAGCCGTTTGATCACTGCGGGCTCGCCGCCGGACAATACGTACGAAACAAGAGCGCGACCATTCTTAGGGTCAGCCCAGGCCTCGTTCGGTACCTGCTCCATCTCTTCGCCGATCCGCTGCAGCAACGAGCGCTGCGCCAGATGCGCGGTCCGATTGCCAACGCCAGTCTGGTCCTGGAGCGCATTGAGCGTGCGAACAAGTTGATATGGCTTCGGCGGACCAGTTTCGCCTACCGGAGCCGCGGGCTTCGCCGTTTCTGCGGACTGAGAGTCGCCAGATTTTGCTTCACCGCCAACTGGTTCAGTTGCAGCGACTTCATCGGATTTGGCAGCCGGCGCCTCGGCGGCTGCAGCTTCCGCGTCAGCGGTCTCGGTCGAGTCCGATGAGCACGCAGAGAGCGCCAGGCCGGCAACGAGCGCAACAGACAGGATCGTATTGCGCCGGCCGCTCACGACTTGACCGCCCTGATGAGGATTTCAATGCGGCGGTTCTCCGCCGCGTTGGGATCGGCCGGCGACTTCAACTCTCGATCGGCGTAGCCTTCGATGCGATCGAACCGTGCCTCCGTCACGCCACCGCGCACCAGCATGTGGTACGCCATGTGCGCGCGGGCGGTCGACAGCCGCCAGTTGTCATAGTCCTTCGACCGGTACGCGCGCGAGTCGGTATGCCCCCGGACAACGATATCGCCCGGGCGATCCTTCAGCATTGCAGCGATGCGCTCCATCACGGCTACGAGTTCCGGCCGCGGCTTGGCCGATCCGACAGAGAACATTCCGAATTTTGCGTCGTCCATCAAGCTGACGAGCAGGCCTTCGGGGGTGTTCGTGACTTCGATGTCCGGGATAGGCGTCTTCGCCTCGGCCGTCATCGCCTTGATCTCAGCCTGTAACCGCTGAACCTCCTCGGCCTGCTTCTTTGCGGCAGCCTCATCCGCCGCCTTCGCAGCCTGCGCATCAGCAGCTGACAACGTCGCCGGGGCGGCCGGAGCGGTCTGCTGCGAAACGGCACCTGGAGCGCTTGTGCCCGCGGGCTGCGCGCCAGCCGCTGAGTGTTCTGCACCTTGCACGCCAGAGGCGACGCCGGATTTTTCGGTCAGCGTGTTGCCCGGCGCTCCCCCGGATGCCGGCGGCGCCGAAGCGATGGATGGTGGCGCATCTTCACGCGAAACACTACCGTCAGCGACGGGAATGTCGGAAGGGATTTCGTCGACTTTCTCCGCCTCCTGGCGGAAATCCGGATCGAATGGATCACGGTAGCCCTCGCCGCCGCTGAACGTTTCGCTCGCCACGTTCTTGCTGCCACCCTCAGGCACCGAATCTTCGCCACGCCGGAATGTGACGGCCTTCTTTGATAGTTCCGACAAGAGACCGTAGGGATCGCGGAAGATGCCGTGCTCGTCGACGCTGCTGACTTTGGCCTCGACGTTGCTCTCCTTCGGATCCTTCGAACCGTCCTTCTTCTCGGCCTTGTTCGGTTCCTTGCCGACTGCTGGATCGTCCTGACCGGCGAGCGTGTTCAGGCCCTTCTCGCTGGTAATCTGATCGCTCATGCGCATCGGGTTGAAGTAGGTCGCAACCGACTGCAGCGTCTTCTTATTTGCAGCGTTGACCAGCCACATCACGAGGAAGAATGCCATCAGCGCCGTCATGAAGTCGGCGTACGCAATCTTCCACAACCCGCTATGGCCGTGTTCCTCCTCGCCGCCCGAACGGCGGCGGATCACCAAGATCTCTTGGGCTGGTTTGTCCTCGCTCATGTGGTCGCATCCTCGATGAGCGACACCCAGTCATTCAGACGCGTCTCGATGATGCGCGTGTCTACGCGCACCCTAAGCTCGGGCGTGGTAACCGGCGCCAACCGAACGACTGTCGCCAGTGGCTCGAGGCGTTTGGTGACGACTGCAGCAAGATCGGGAGGTCCGGAAACCTCGATCGTCAAAGGCATACCGTCGTTGACGAGTTCCTCAGCCGCAGCGACAATATCCTCCACAGCCTGATCGCGCATTCTGACGATCACGAACGGCGCCAGTGTCCGCGCGATCGATGCCGCCATCTCCATTCGAATGGCTGCCATGCCGCGTTCCAGCGTTTCGGCCATCCTCGCGCCTTCAGCCTCGACCCACTGCAGCCTCGCCTCGCTGTGTTCGCGAGCAAGCTTGCCTTGAAGATCTGCCAGAGCCACGCGCAGGTCCTGATCCGCCGTACGGCGTCCGCGCTCGAAGCCACCGGCATCCGCGGCCGCGATGCGTGACGCCGAATGCGTCGCACCGAACGGCGTTAGGACATTTGTCTCGACCTGCTCCGACTCGCTGGAGTTGAGGTCGATCAGAAAATGAACGAGCGGCGAGGTCTGCATCACGACGCCTTCATCCATTGCTTGAGAACGGCCGCGGCTTGCGCTTCATCAAGATCGATGAGCTTCTCGAGACGCTGAGCCGGAACGTTTCCTGTCTTGCGGGCAAGTGCCGCAAGGAAGCTCGCCCCGTCGTCTGCCTCGGCCGATGGCGGAGCGACCTGAATGACCTCGGGTTGCTCCGACTGAAGCGGCAACGCCGCCACGCTGGGTGCCGACAAAGCCGCGACTCCGGCCGGTGCGGCATTCTCCAGCAACATCCGGGTGGCCGGCTTCAAGCCGAACCAGATGAGCAGCGCCGCGACGCCCAGGATCGTTACGGCCCGGAGAATGCTACCGAACTGCCCGGCGATGATCTCGCCGATACCAGGGCCAGCTACCGGTTCCAGGACACCGTTTTCCAGGAAGTCGACAGCGACGACGGAGACACGGTCGCCACGTTTCAGGTCGACGCCGGCGGCCGAGCCGACCAGCGTTTCGATTTCCTTGATGCGTGAGTCCATTGCCTCTTGCGACGGCGAGTTGCCAAGCGACGTGGCCAACTGCCGCCGGTTCAACATCACCGCAACCGTAAGCGCCTCGACGCGATACCCTTCGCTCACCGTTGCCGTGGACTTCGAATTCATCTCGAAGTTCGTCAACTCCTCACGGCGATCGTTCGATTTCGAGTTGGTGCCTCCGGTCGCGCCGCCCGTCTCCGAACCCGGAACGTTCTGTTCAACGGTCACGGCTGAACGGTTCGAATCGTTCTGAGATTTGCCGGTTTCCTTGACCGACTTCACGGAGCGCTCGACCTTCGATTCCGGATCGAAGGTCGTCTCGTTGGTCTGGCGCTTGTCCAGGTTGAGGCGAGCTGCAACGCTGATCTCGAAATTGTCGATGCCAAGATACGGAGCAAGGGTGCGCCGCACATTCTCTTGCATCTCCTTGCTGATCGTCTTTTCAAGCTCCACCATCTTCGAGGTCGAAGCCGTGCCGGCGTCTTCGTTGCCTGCGAGCACCGAGCCGTCCGTGCTGAGGATGCGCACCTGGTCCGCACTCATTCCTGGCACGGCCGCGGCAACGAGATGCCGGATCGCCTGCGCCGAGGAGGTATCACCCGGCATTTCCGTGCGGATCACGACCGACGCCGAAGCTGGCTGGCGCGCGCGACGGAACGAACCCTGATCGGGAAGAACGATGTGCACGCGCGCCGCCTTAACACCCTTCATGCCCTGGACGGTACGCGCGATCTCGCCTTCGAGGACCCGCGTGCGCGTCACCTCTTGCATGAACGAAGTAAGGCCAATGGGTCCTACTTTTTCGTAAAGTTCGTAGCCGGCACTTGGGTTGCCGGGGAGACCCTTCTCAGCCAGCACCTGACGTGCGCGAGACGTTTGCCCGACCGGCACGGAGACCTTGGTGCCTTCGGGATTGACGTCGAAGGCGATACCCTCGTCCTGCAGCACCGCACCGATGCGGCTGACGTCCTGCGGGGTAAGGCCGGCATAAAGCGGTTCGAAATCCGGGCGGCTCAGGTAGTAGCTACCGAACGCCACTGCCGCAAACACAGCAAGTCCGATCAACCCGAGCGCCGTCAGTCGCCGCGCGCCAAGCGCGCTGAGATTGCTCACCACAGAGTCGAGTTGCAGACGCTCGATCATAGTCGTTCCACCGGCTGGAAATGAAGCGAAATCATCAGGTTCGAACCTTGCGCGGGAATGACGAAAAACGGCCGCGCCATGATGAGGCGCGGCCGCGTGGCCTTATGGTGTCGCTTTGGTTACGACTGGAAGAGTCGCAGGATCGACTGACTCGACTGGTTAGCGATCGACAGCGCCTGAACACCAAGCTGCTGCTGCACCTGCAGGGCCTGCAGTCGCGTCGATTCTTCGTTCATATCGGCGTCGACAAGAGACGAGATACCGCGATCGATAGCGTCACGCAGGTTCCTCACGTAGTCTTGCTGCAGCGTGATCTGCGCCTTCACCGTACCGACGGTCGTCGCGGCCCGGATCAACGCGTTGACCGCCGTCGTCGCGTCAGCGATGAACGTATCGAGTTGTGCATCCGTGGTCGCCGAGCTCAACGTATTCAATCGAACGGTTCCAAGCAGGCCGTTCGCACCGGCAGCCGTCGAGAACAGTGCAAGCGAGCCGACGGCGATATTGATGACACCCACGGTCGCCGCACCAGTGGTGGTGCGCGAATAGTTGGAGACAATCGTCGTCGAACCGTTGGGTGGGCCGATGAGCCAGTTCTGCCCGCTGTAAGATGCGCCGGTCGCGACACCAAGCAGCTGATTCTTCAACGCTTCGATGTCCAGAGAGACAAGATTCTTGTCCAAACTCTTTTCTTTTGCACCCAGAAGCTTGCTGCGGATCTGATCGACAATGTCCTTAGCTTCCGTAAGGCCGGTGTAAGCGACGTCGACCAGACCGGCACCGAGTCCGAGTGAATCCTGCACGGTAGAGAGAGCGGCGTTGTCGCTGCGCAGCGTGGAAGCGATGGCCCAGTAGGCGGCGTTGTCAGACGCTTCATTGACCTTGAAGCCGGTCGAGATACGTCCCTGTGTCTTTTCGAGAGATTTGTTAGTGGCGTTGAGGCTCTGCAGAGCCGTCATGGCCGAGAAGTTCGTTTTCAGTGAGTTTGCCATTGTGCCTGGTCCCCATAGGCTAGCTTGAAAGACGGGACATGCCGGATCGACCGGTATGACAGGGCGGCATCATGCCTTTGGCCGGCGCATTGGCTCGAACCAACCTGTCATGCACGCACTGAACACAATTGGGCTGCGCGTCCAAATGCGGAGCGCTCTCCGCAAATAGACACCGCCACGATCATCATATTTCAACCTTGCGTGGGGATTGCCAAACGAAAACGGCCGCGCCAGTTGCCTGGCGCGGCCGCTTAGACTTGTAGAGGTGCGAATTCTTACTGGAAGAGCCGCAGGATCGACTGGCTTGACTGGTTGGCGATCGAGAGCGCCTGGACGCCCAGCTGCTGCTGGACCTGCAGGGCCTGCAATCGCGTCGATTCTTCGTTCATGTCGGCGTCGACCAGAGATGAGATACCGCGATCGATGGCGTCACGCAGGTTCTTCACGTAGTCCTGCTGGAGGCTGATCTGCGATTTGACCGTACCGACCGTCGTTGCAGCACGAACGAGCTGGTTGATCGCAGTCGTCGCGTCAGCGATGAACGTGTCGAGCTGAGCATCGGTGGTAGCCGTGCTGAGCGTATTGCTACGCACCGTACCCAGCAAACCGTTCGCGCCTGCAGCGGTTGAGAACAGAGCGAGAGAGCCGATGGCGACGTTGATCGTGCCGACAGTTGCTGCACCGGTCGTCGTGCGAGAATAGTTCGAAACGAT
>JAKAXS010000507.1 GCA_021816505.1 Pseudomonadota bacterium | reverse complement strand
CCATATCTGGCCTGGCCAAATCGGCTTATGCTCCCCGCGTATATAGAAATCGCAAATGATTGGTTCCGCGCGCCGGTGCGGGTACCCTAGGTTCGGGCCGACTGAATGAGCTCGAATGTTTGGAGGGGGAAGTGATTCCGAGATTTATCTCTTGGGCGGGCCTAGCGCTCGCCTTCTTGGTTGTGTCTGCGCTGACGGTGAAAGCCGAGGACCAGACGATCCTGAACGTGTCGTACGATGTCTCCCGCGAACTCTACAAGGACATCAATCCGGCGTTTGCGGCGAAGTGGAAGGCCGATAGCGGCAACACCGTCACGGTGAACCAGTCGCACGGCGGTTCGTCGAAGCAGGCGCAATCGGTGGCGCAGGGTCTTGAAGCCGACGTCATCACGATGAACCAGGCTCCCGACATCGACTTCCTGGCCGACAACGGCGGGCTGGTCGCCAAGGACTGGAAATCGAAATTCCCGAACGAGTCGGCGCCCTACACGACGACGTCGATCTTCCTCGTGCGCAAGGGCAACCCCAAAGGCATCAAGGATTGGGACGACCTGGCGAAGCCCGGTATCGGCGTGATCGTGCCGAACCCGAAGACGTCGGGCAACGGCCGTTACACCTACCTCGCCGCTTGGGGCTATGCGTTGAAGAAGACCGGTAACGACGCCGGTGCACGCGACTTCGTCAAGGCGCTGTTCAAGAACGTTCCCGTTCTGGACGGCGGCGGCCGCGGCGCGACGACGACGTTCACGCAGCGCGCAACGGGTGACGTTCTGGTGACGTTCGAAAACGAAGCGGCGCTCATCGCTCAGGAAGTCGGCGCCGATCAGTTCGAGGTGGTCTATCCGTCGCTGACGATCGATGCTCCGGCACCGGTTGCCGTGGTGGCAAGCGTCGCCAACAAGCGTGGCACAACGAAGGTTGCCGAAGCCTATCTGAACTACCTCTTCACGCCTGAGGCCCAGGCGATCATCGCCAAGCACAACTTCCGCCCGCGCGATGCCGCGGTTCTGGCGGCCAACAAGGCGAAATTTCCCGCTGTCGAGACGTTCTCGGTGGAGACGCTCATCGGTCCCTGGTCTAAAGTGCTGAAGGATCACTTTGCCAGCGATGGCATCTACGACCAGATCGCCGCGGAGAAAAAATGAGTTCTGCAAGTGCTCGCAGGGTGCTCCCCGGCTTCGGCCTGTCGCTGGGGTTCACAATTGCCTACCTGTCTCTGATCGTTCTCATCCCCATGATCGCCGTGTTCGCCAAGGCGGCCACGTTCTCGGCAAGCGAGTTCTGGAACGTGGTGACTTCGCCGCGGGTCGTGGCGAGCTACAAGCTGAGCTTCGGCGCTTCGCTGCTGGCCGCGGCCATCAACGTGGTGTTCGGGTTCATGCTGGCCTGGGCCCTGGTGCGTTACTCGTTCCCAGGCCGCAAGCTGGTGGATGCCCTGGTGGATCTGCCGTTCGCGTTGCCGACCGCGGTTGCCGGCATCGCGTTGACGGCGATCTACGCGCCGAACGGCTGGATCGGTAAGTATCTCGAACCGCTCGGCATCAAGATCGCGTTCACTCCGGTCGGCGTTCTGATCGCACTGATCTTCATCGGCCTGCCGTTCGTCGTTCGCACGGTGCAGCCGGTGCTCGAGGATCTCGACGTGGAGCTGGAAGAAGCGGCGGCGACACTGGGCGCGCAGCGCTGGCAGACGTTCCGCAAGGTCGTGCTGCCCACGTTGACGCCGGCGCTGCTGACCGGCTTCGCTCTGGCATTCGCCCGCGCGGTCGGTGAGTACGGCTCCGTCATCTTCATCGCCGGCAACATTCCGATGGTTTCCGAAATCACGCCGCTCATGATCATCACCAAGCTGGAACAGTACGACTTCAAGGGCGCGACCGCGATTGCGGCCGTCATGCTCGTGATCTCGTTCATCATGCTGTTGATCATCAATGCGCTGCAGGGCGCGTCGGATCGCCGGTCGGGGAGGGAAGTCTGATGGCCGGCGTTGCAGCAACATTAGGGTCGCCCGCTCGCGGCTCGCTTTATGAAAAGAAGGTCGCGACGCGCGATCCGGCCGGCGTGAAGATCGCCGTCCTCACGATCTCGCTCGTATTCTTCGCCGTATTCCTGCTGCTGCCTTTGTTCGCCGTCTTCGGCGAGGCACTGCGCAAAGGCTGGGACGCATACTTCTCGGCGCTCGCGGAACCGGACACGCTGTCCTCGGTCAAGCTGACGTTGATCGCGGCCGGCATCGCGGTGCCGCTGAACCTCGTGTTCGGCATCGCCGCGGCCTGGTCGATCGCCAAGTTCGACTTCTGGGGCAAACGTCTTCTGATCACGTTCATCGACCTGCCGTTCTCCGTATCGCCGGTGGTGGCGGGCCTGATCTACGTGCTGGTGTTCGGCGCACAGGGATGGTTGGGACCGACACTCAGCGATCACGGGATACGAATTGTATTCGCGATACCCGGCATCATCCTGGCGACCATCTTCGTCACGGTGCCGTTCATCGCGCGTGAGTTGATCCCGCTGATGCAGGCGCAGGGTCGCGATGAGGAAGAGGCGGCCGTGGTGCTGGGCGCATCCGGCTGGCAGACCTTCTGGAACGTGACGCTGCCCAACATCAAGTGGGGCCTGCTCTACGGCGTGATCCTGTGTAACGCGCGCGCGATGGGTGAATTCGGAGCCGTTTCAGTGGTCTCCGGGCACATTCGCGGCGAAACGAACACCATGCCGCTGCACGTCGAGATCCTATATAATGAGTACCAGTTTGCGGCCGCGTTCGCCGTCGCATCGTTGTTGGCCTTGTTGGCGCTGGTTACTCTCGCAGTCAAAACCTATGTCGAGTGGCGCGCTGCTCTCGATCATGCAAAGAGCCAATCATGAGCATCGAAGTCCAAAATATCCGTAAGTCGTTCGGCAGCTTCACGGCCCTGGATGACGTGTCGCTGAACTTCCCCGATGGGCAGCTCGTGGCATTGCTTGGTCCGTCCGGTTGCGGAAAGACGACGCTGCTCCGCATCAAGAT
>JAKAXS010000506.1 GCA_021816505.1 Pseudomonadota bacterium | reverse complement strand
GCTCTTCGAAGCCGTCGAGCGCGTGCAGCCAACCCGCATCGTCGTAGACAGCCTGTCGGAAATCCGCCTGCTGGCGCAGAGTTCGCTCCGCTATCGCCGGCAAATCCTGGCGCTCAAGCATTACTTCGCGCGACGAGGCTCAACCGTGCTCCTGCTCGACGATCTGACCTCGGACACCTTGGACAAGACGGTGCATAGCGTCGTGCATGGCGTCATCCGCCTGGAAGAACTCGCTCCGAACTACGGTTCAGAGCGGCGACGGCTGCGCGTTTTGAAACTGCGCGGCCAGAAATTCCGCGGCGGATTTCACGATTTCACCATCAAGACCGGTGGCGTCGAAGTGTTTCCCCGCCTCGTTGCCGCCGAACATAGGGCCGGCTTCGAAAGGAGCCAGGTGAAGAGCGGCATCGGCCGGCTCGACGATCTGCTCGGCGGCGGGATCGAGTGAGGGTCGAGCGTTCTGATCCTGGGCCCGGCCGGCGCCGGCAAGAGCCTGATCGCCTACCAGTACGCCGCCGCCGCCGTCGCGCGCGGTGAGAAGGTCGCGATATTCCAGTTCGACGAAGAGATGAACCTGTTGCTGGATCGCACCAGCAAACTTGGTCTCGATCTCAGAGGAATGCGCGAGTCGGGGATGCTGCATCTCGAACAGATCGATGCCGCCGAACTGTCACCCGGCGAATTCGCGCATCGGGTGCGCGAGAAAGTCGACCGCGCGCAAGCCAAGACCGTCATCATCGACAGCCTCAACGGCTATCAGGCGTCCATGCCCGATGAGAACGCTTTGATACTGCATATCCATGAACTGCTGCAGTACCTCAACAGGCAGGGCGTCACCACATTTCTAACTGTCGCGCAGCACGGGCTGGTGGGCGAAATGAAATCGCCGGTGGACGTGACCTATCTGTCGGACACTGTCATGCTGCTCCGCTACTTCGAGGCGCTGGGGAAAGTGCGTCGTGCCATCTCGATCATCAAGAAGCGGACGGGACATCACGAAGATACCATCCGCGAATTCCAGATCGATAACCGAGGTCTAACCTTGGGTGACACATTGGCCGAATTCCACGGCGTTCTGCGTGGCATCCCAACGTTCGTCGGTGAGAAATCCGAACTTTTGGAAGAGCCGGGCAAATAATGCCGAAAACGGGACCATCGAACGCTCTTCTCCTGACGCCCAGCGGGCGTGACGCGCCGCTTGCCGCATCGCTGCTGAAAGAGACCGGGATCGCCTCGACCATCTGCGCCGATCTTGCCGGCGTCGTCGACAAATTGAACGACGACGTGAGTTTTGTCGTGATTGCCGAGGAGGCCGCGCGAAACACCGACGGCCATGAGTTTGCCAAATGGATCGAAAATCAGCCGAGCTGGTCGGACTTGCCGATCGTGTTGATCGTCAGGCATGGCGGCGGGCCTGAGCGCAATCCGGCGGCCAACCGCTACATCGACGTCTTCGGCAACGTCATCTTCGTCGAGCGCCCGTTTCATCCCATGACGTTCGTCAGCGTCGCGCGCACGGCGTTGCGCAGCCGGCGCCGGCAATACGACGCGCGGGGTCGCCTTGAACAGCTGCACGACCGCGAGGCGGAGTTGAGAACTCTCAACGAAGGCTTGGAAAGCCGTGTGGTCGAACGCACGCATGAACTCGAACTGGCGCACGCCGCCGTCCTCAAACAAGTAGCTGAACGAGAGCGCGCGGAGAAGTCGCTGCGCCAGGCGCAGAAGATGGAGACCATCGGCCAGCTGACGGGCGGCGTCGCTCACGACTTCAACAACCTGCTGATGGCCGTCCTGGGAAACCTCGATCTCCTGCGCAAGCACGCCACCGATGCGCGCAGCCAGCGACTGATCGACGGCGCGATCCAGGGCGCGCGGCGCGGCGCGTCGCTGACACAGCGCCTGCTGGCCTATTCGCGACAGCAGGACCTGGACATAAAGCCCGTAGATCTCGCCAGTCTGATCACTGGCATGGAGGAGCTTCTCCGCCGCTCGCTCGGACCGTCGATCACCCTGCGCCTTAGCCTGCAATCCAACCTCGCGCCGGCCAAGGCCGACGCCAACCAGACCGAAATGGCGCTGCTCAATCTCGTGATCAACTCCCGCGATGCAATGCCGGACGGCGGCATGCTGTCCGTCGATCTGAGCGAACGCCGCATGCCATCGGGCGAGCCCGGCGACTACCTCGTGATCTCGGTCTCAGACAGCGGCACCGGCATGGACGAGACGACGCTGGCCCGCGCCATAGAGCCCTTCTATTCCACGAAGGAAGTGGGCAAGGGCACCGGACTGGGCCTGTCCATGGTGCACGGCCTCGCGGTGCAGTTGAAGGGAGCCCTGCGGCTGGAAAGCAAGCTGGGGCAGGGCACCGTCGCCGAACTCTGGCTGCCTGTCGCGTCCGAAAGCGGCGCCGCCGTGCGCGAACATACATCATCGTTGGCCAGCGACATCGCGCCCGCCACCACCCAGAACGCGCCGAGCGTGCAACGCGAGGCGCGCATCCTTTTCGTCGACGACGATGCCTTGATCGCGATGAGCACGGTCGACATGCTCGAAGATCTCGGCCACGCCGTCGTGGAAGCGAGTTCCGGCGCCGAGGCGCTCAAGATCATCGAGGACGACGGCACGATCGATCTGCTCATCACCGACCACGCGATGCCGCGCATGACCGGTTCGGAGCTGGCGAAAGCCGTACGCCTTCTGCGTCCGCGCCTGCCGATTCTCCTGGCCACGGGCTATGCGGACCTGCCCGAAGGCGACGACCTGAATCTGCCGCGCCTCGCCAAGCCATACGATCAGGCCCAGCTCGCCTGCGAAATCCAGAAGCTCCTCGGCGTCGCATAGAGGCACAGGCCAGCGGCTCAGCCATATCGGACGATCATCGATGCACATCCTGCTCCGCTGTCTGGCGTTCAACGTTGCCATCGCTGCAACCGCACTGGCAGAGACGGCCGCGCACGCCGGCTCCGCCGCGGCAACTGAAAGCTACGGCGAGCGCCTTGAAGGCTTAGATCGG
>JAKAXS010000505.1 GCA_021816505.1 Pseudomonadota bacterium | reverse complement strand
TTCGTGCGAAGCACCCGCTCGCGCTTGGCCGACACCTCTTGCTGGTCGGGCTTATTGCCCTCGCTGGCTTCTGACGCCGCCGCGGCGCCGGCCATGGCCGCGATGCTCGCCATTCGCTCGCGCCGTTCCGTCGACGCCGCTGGCCCGCGCTCTGCGGCGTTCTCTCCAGCGCTTCCTTGCGCCAGTTCGGTTGTATCGGCCGTCGCATTGCGGATGGCGTTCTCCGGCTCGGGCGCGGGCGCTGGTGCGTTGCTCGGAGCCTGCTCGGCCGCGCGCGCACGCGCGAGCCGGGCTAGATCGTGCTCGTCGGGCTCGTATCCCGACACCGCGATCCCCGCCAGGCTCGCCCGGTGCCAGGTCTCCCGGCGGAAACCCTGGGTGCCCGTGACCTCAATCGACTTCCATTTGTTGTGTGCGGCGACGTCGACCAGCATCGTCGCCATCTTTTCGGTCGACTGCGTGCGGCTGGCCGTGAGCTTGTTCGCGCTGACCTCGAAGTAGTGCTCGGTGGTGTTCGACTGGTGGTAGTAGCGGCTGCCCACCGGATAGAAGGCTTTCGCCATGTGCGGCGGCAAGGCCAACGCCTTGCGCGTGGCCTTGCCCACATTGAGAACCGCGTCGTCCTGTTCGCCGCTCGGTTCTCCGGCCGGCGCTGCGTTGGCTTCGCTCATGAGGCTGTCCTTCCTGAAAAGTGATTGAGGGGTTTCGGGGAAATGCTGCTGTCGCAGTTCGCCCGTCTGCATTCCCCAGGCGACGGCGCGCACCATCTGCGCGGCCTGCTCCCCGGTGATCGGACGTTCGGGGTTCTCTCGGATCTGGCGCAGAACTTCCTGGCTTCGCCGCTGGTCCGCCGCGCTCAAGCGCGCCTCGGGGATGTACTCGGCCATGAGCGACCACACTTCCTCGGCCTGGTAGTCTCGACTGGCAGCCGGTTCTTGCTCCTCGACGATTCGCCACACGCCGGCGAGCGCCGCGTCCTCGCGAGCGTGGATCAGTCCGTCGAGGACGGCCCGCTTTTCGGCGGTCGTGAATGTATTGAGGCCATGATGTCCGAAAGCCTCGTGGCGGAGGCTTCGTCGGACATCCTCTGCGTCAACCGCGTTGGCAACGGAGACGGAGATCGTTCCCCTTTCCGTACTACCTTGACTTCTGGGGTAGTAGGCAGCGGCGGCGGTGTTTGCGGGGTGCTCGGGGTCTGTGATGCCATGTGCTTCTCCGATGGTGCCTTCAACGATTTCGATGCGCAGCTCGCCCAGCGACGGGTAGCGTCGCGCAAACTCCGTGCTGATCGACTCAACTTCTTCCAGCGAGATTGCCATATTCGTGCGTGCTTGTCAGCCAGGGCTCATGCAGGGGCCAGGTCATAGGTGAACCGCGAGAGAAAGTCGTCCACGCCCGCTGCGTCGGTTCCCACCACGTAGTCCTTGAGATCGATGCCGAATTTGTCGAGCGCAGCCGATAGATACAGCTCGACATCTTCGGGGTTCGGGTCGCCAATGAACACTTCGGGCGTGTAGCTTGTCACTTCCCCGTGCTGCACCGAGGTGTTCAGCATCGGCACGGCCGGCAGCGCGGCTGGAAAATTCGCGCGTTCCTTGAACACCCGATCGGCGTAGTAGCGGATCTTGGTGCCCAGGATCGGGCTCGTGTTTTCCACGATCACGATGCACCGCCCCTGCGGGAGCGCCGCGATCTCCTGCGGCAGCAGCAGCGCGCGGCGCTGGTCCTGCTCCGACTCGCTGCGCTTGACCTTCTCGAACAGGTTGGCCGTGCGGGTCTTGTTCAGCCCTGTCTCGGTGTTGAACCCGAGCCATTCGGACATTTCCTTGAGCGTTTCCGTCTCGGTCCGCTTCGGCGGGAACGCGATCTGCGCGCCGTGATTCGAGAGGAACGTCACCGCCGCGTCCTTTCCATAGATCGCCGGAATCTGCGCTGGGCTCTGCAGGATCGTCAGCAGCCGCAGTCCGTAGCCTCGCACGAAGGCGATGCCCTTCACGATGCTGTCGAGCTTTCCGAACGACGGGAATTCATCGAGGATCAGCAGGCATTCATGCTTGAGCGTCGCATCGAACTTGGGCAGCGTCACCGTGTTCTGGCTCACGGCGAGCTGGAAGAACAGCCGCACCAGAGGCTGCAGGCGCTCCATGTCGTTCTCGCGGCACACAAAGTAGATCGACATCCGCCGGCGGCGCACGTCGCGCAGATCGAAGTCGGAGCGACTGGTAGCTGCGTTCACGGACGGGCTCTGCCAGAGTTCCAACGACGAACGGAACCCGGCAATGATCCCGGCCCGGGTTTCCTTCGCGCTGATGTCCAGGTACGCGCCGAGGTTCTTGATACACGCCGCGCTCAACGGCTGCCCCGCCTTCGCGCGGTCCTTGATGATCTTGTCGAACGTGACATACGGATCGCCGCTCATCCCTGCGGAGAGCACTTCGCCGATCGACAACGGTTGGCCAGTCTCCATCAAGTACAGCGCGATCCCGATGAACAAGAACCGCGGCGTGCGCGTCCAGATCGGTTGAACGCCTTCGACATCGGGGAACAGCATGTTCCCGATTCGCTGCAGGTCCTCGATCGCCTTGCCCGCTTCACGCGATACGTAGTCGAGCGGGTTGAAACAGTGCGAATGCCCGTCCGGCGAGCCGGGATCGAAGCAGTAACACGCCTGGCCATGTGCTGCCCGGAACGCCGCCGTGGCGTCCCAGTTCTCTTTCTTCATGTCCAGGCAGATCAGCGAGTCCTTCCAGGCCAGGCAGTTCGGAATCACGATCGACACGCCCTTGCCGCTGCCCGTGGGCGCCGCCACGAGGACGTGTGGCGTGTCGCCGTTGTAGTGCATCAGCCGGCGGCCGAACTTGCCAATGACGATCCCCGCATGCTGGAACAGCCCGGCCTTCACCAGCTCGCGCAGCGTGGCCCACTGCGAGCGTCCGTGAAGCGGACGACGCCGCGCTTTGAAGATCAGCGACAGCACGCCAATCGGCGGCAGCAGGCCCACCATCGCAGATCGG
>JAKAXS010000504.1 GCA_021816505.1 Pseudomonadota bacterium | reverse complement strand
ATGGGCCTGATGAACCACCCATAACTGGCCGATTCCACTGTCAGTTAGCTTTTTTAGTGAGCCGTTCAATTGTTGCTCAATGGCCTCTTGGCAACGGCGAACCCTGGGGATAACTCCGGGTCCGCGGTAACGTTTTTGTGAAGACGCGGCTGGCCCCCTATTGAATCTTTCGATTTCGCGCTTAGATCACCGGTAGACAGGCAGTGCCACTGTCTCGGTAGCTCCCCCCGTCTATCCGAAGGCACTGTCTGGGGACGTCGGCTTCCCTCCCGACGTCAGCGCGAGAGCGCATATGGCGCCCAACCCTGCCCCCCAGGGTTGGGCGTTCGCGCGTCTAGGGCGCGTCGCCCAACGAATTCACCAAGCGGTGATGTTAGGGGCTTCTCAATTGACCATCGTTTGGAATGAGCCTGTCTCAGTGCAGGTGCTGTGCCGCGGATGCACGATGATCTGCCACAGGCGACGGCGTGTGGGCGGGGATCGGCGGCGGGATCTTGTCGATCGTCGAGGCGAGCATTGAATCGACGCGGTGCATCTCCGCCGCCATGTACGTCAGCCGCTCGGAGATCTTCGCAACGAAGTGGTCAGCGATCGCAGGGTCGCTGTCCATCAGTTTGCGCAGTTCGCTGCGGGGAATGCGGAAGGCGCGAACGGAGCTGCGGGCAACGACGGTGGTGACCGCGCGCGTTTCGATCAGCATCGCCAGTTCACCGACCAGCGAGCCGGGCGCGATGAGTTCGCCGCTTTCGTCCTTCGTATGATGGACGATCATGACCTTACCGGAAACCACGAGAACGGCGGCGTCGGGAACGTCGTCCTCGGCCTGGATGACTTCGCCGGGCGCGAAAACGATGCGCTCAGCACAGCGCGCAATGCGTTCCACGCGGCTTTCGGACAGTCCATCGAACAGTTGGACGCGCGTGAAAGGGGTCACAAGGTTTTCGCCAGCCATCGCTCATCTCTTTGAATTGCGGCGCATTCTTGCCGCGGATGAGTTGAGCGTTCGCTGATTCGCCTGGTGTGGTCCAGGTAACGGCATGTGGATCGTCGGGATAACTTGCACACGCCGAACTATGGTGTGCGGTTAGGGCACCAGCTTGTATCCGCCAGCCTCGGTGATGAGGATCTCCGCCTTTGACGGGTCATCCTCGATCTTCTGGCGCAGGCGATAGATATGCGTTTCGAGCGTATGGGTGGTCACGCCCGCGTTGTAGCCCCACACTTCGTGCAGCAATGTCTCGCGCGTGACGACTTTCTCGCCCTGACGATAGAGGTACTTGAGGATCGACGTTTCCTTCTCGGTCAGGCGCACCTTGTTGCCTTGTGAATCGAGCAGAAGCTTCGACGCCGGCTTGAAGGTGTAGGGACCGAGATTGAAGATCGCGTCTTCGCTCTGCTCGTGCTGGCGCAGCTGCGCGCGAATGCGGGCCAGCAGCACCGCGAATTTGAACGGCTTCGTCACATAATCGTTGGCGCCGGCATCAAGGCCGAGAATCTGGTCGGCGTCGCTGTCGTTGGCGGTCAACATGATGATGGGGCTCTTGAAGCCGCTCTTGCGCAAGGCGCGTACGGCTTCACGGCCATCCATGTCCGGCAGACCGACGTCGAACACCACGAGGTCGTGATGGTCAGCCTTGGCGCGCTCGATGCCCTTGCCGGCGGTGCCGGCAACCGAGATCTCGAATTCGTCATGAAGCGAGAGCTGATCTTGCAGGGATCCGCGCAGATCCTCGTCATCATCAACGAGGAGGATCTTACGGGCCGTACTCATGTTAAAGACGCTCCGAAAATCGAGCTGTGGGTGGGTGTGGTGCCGACGAGGCGAAACATTAAGAAGAAAAGCGGGATCCGCAAGTCTCAACTGCGTGTGTTAAGCCTGTCTGCCTCGGCGACCAAGGGCTGGCTGGCGGTCGGCGGCTTGCGGGTGCGCTGTGCGCTCGGCCGATCCGGTCAGCGGGCCATCAAACGTGAGGGCGACGGCGCGACGCCGATCGGGCGCTTCAAGCTGCTCAATGCCTACTACCGCGCGGACCGGCTTTCGCGGCCGCGCGTGTCGCTGCCGCTGGTCGCCTTGCGGCGCGACGACGGCTGGTGCGATGCGACCGGCGATCGCAACTACAACCTTCACGTCCGGCATCCTTACGCGGCTTCGGCGGAACGCATGTGGCGCGACGACGGGCTGTACGACCTGGTCGTCGTGCTCGACTACAACCTGCGCCCTCGCAAGCAGGGTGGAGGCAGTGCGATATTCCTGCACTGTGCCCGGCCCGACTACGCGCCGACGGAGGGCTGCGTGGCGGTCAAGCGTGACGAGCTGTTGCGGCTGCTCGCGCGGGTGGCGCGCCAGCCGGTTCTGACGACATCGCGGACATAAAAAAAGCCCGGGCCTTGCGGTCCGGGCTGAGGTTGAGCGCGTCTAGGGTTAGACGACTGCTCGGGAGAACGTGGTGATGGGGCCCACTTGGCGCGGGCCCCATCAAATGCCTCAGTAGTTGTAAGCGCGCTCGCCGTGGTCGGTGATGTCCAGGCCCTCGCGCTCTTTCTCTTCGCTGGGGCGCAGGCCGATGACGAAGTCGACGAGCTTGAAGAGAATGGCCGAGATGACCGCGCACCACACGATGCAGAGGCCGACGGCCCAAGCCTGCGTGATGAACTGGCCCAACATCGAGTAGCTGGCGAGGGGTACGGCTTCGCCGACCTTCTGCGAGTAGTCGAGGATGCCAGCGCCGCCCAGTTCGGGAGCGACGAGGACACCTGTTGCGAGAGCGCCGACGATGCCGCCAACCGCGTGGACGCCGAAGACGTCGAGGCTGTCGTCGTAGCCCAGAGCGTTCTTGATGCCCGTGCAGAAGATGAAGCAGACGACGCCTGCAACGAGGCCAAGCACGATCGCACCCATCGGACCGGAGAAGCCGGCGGCCGGCGTGACGGCAACGAGGCCGGCAACGACGCCTGAGGCAAGGCCGAGAAGCGACGGCTTACCCTTGAACAGCCACTCTGCGAACATCCAAGC
Organism: Pseudomonadota bacterium; assembly: GCA_021816505.1. Taxonomy (GTDB): domain Bacteria; phylum Pseudomonadota; class Alphaproteobacteria; order Rhizobiales; family Hyphomicrobiaceae; genus JAKAXS01. The sequence continues at coordinate 2 of JAKAXS010000504.1, read as the reverse complement.
AA
>JAKAXS010000503.1 GCA_021816505.1 Pseudomonadota bacterium | reverse complement strand
GTTCAGATTCTGCACTCCTTGGTCGCGTAGCTGTTCCTTGCCTGCGACCGAAATGGATTGCGGCGTCTGCTTTAACGGCGTGTCGGTCTTGGTTCCGGTCGCGGAACTCGTTGCGGCGTAGTTCTCCACTGGGCCCGTTGCCGTTCCGGGGCTGCCGGGCGCGTCCGACGCTGCCGGTTCTGGCGCGGGGGCGGGCGCTGCCGCCTGCACGGGTGCTGCTTTCGGCGCCGGAGCTTTCTTCGCCGCCTGCTTCTTCTTTGCAGGGGCGGCCTTCTTGCCGATCACCTCGACCGCGGGCAGCTCCGCTGCGGCAGGCGCCTGTTGGGCAGCCGCCGGAAGAGCCATGCCCAACGCAATGGCCGAAATCGACAACGTGAAGACCGCAGAGTGCCGTGCGCGCATGCCTGGTGACATCCGTGTTCCCCTTGCCCCAAGACTGTGTGGTCGGGAGGTCTGGCTACGCAGATGCGCCGAGCAAGAGGTTCGCTGGACAAACTCACCGATAGCGCAAGCTTGTGCACGGGACGTGCACAAAGTCTACGATAGTAATCCAGAATAAAAAGTCAGCGTTCTGAAAGGTGACGTATAGGTCACACCGGGCGCGACTGCGCGCGCCAGAGGCTTCGCGGCGGGCATCAGGACGAGGTGGTCTTCAAGGATGCAATCTCCGCCTGCAAAGCGGCGATCCTGGCCTCGAAGTCGTTCGCCATGGATTGTACCGCGTCGATCGGAATCAATTGCGGGATGTGCTGCGAGCAGTTGCGATCCCACGCCTCGAGACGAAACAGGATCGAGCGCTGCGGGGCCGCGTTGGCGCCCTCGCTGAGCTTTTGCAGGAGCGCGCCGTCATCTTCGACGACGTCGGCCGTTCCCCACAGTTTGATGCGGATGCGATGCGCGTAATCCATCAGGAAGATGAATGCACGGGGGTTTTCCGCCAGGTTTCCGAGCGTGATGTACTGGCGGTTGCCGCCGTAATCGGCGAAGCCGAGCGTCCTGTCGTCGATGACCTTCAGGAAGCCGGCGGGGCCGCCGCGATGCTGAATGTAGGGCTGGCCATCTGCGCTTGCGGTCGCAAGGTAGAAGGAGCGCTGCCCCGCGATGAATCGGGCGAGGTCGGGCGTGATGGCATCCGGCCAGCCGCCATGCCGCTCGGCGCGCTCGAACATCGCGCGAGAGCCGCGCTTTTCCTGCTGCACCTTGACCGACGGGCTGAAGGCGATGTCGGAAACAGCTCTGGTCATGAATCCTCCCTCACGTCAAAGCGCCGGCATCGTCACGAAGCCTTCCAGCTTCTTGGTCCGATCGATCCAGGCGACGACGTTGCGATAGGCGTCCAGCGAAAGTCCGCCCTCGTGGCCAAGCGCCACGTAGGGCATGCAGGCGATGTCGGCGATGGTGGGCCGGTCGAGCGCGAGCCATTGGCGGGTTGCCAAACGCGCATCGAGGATTCCGAGGAGTCGTGTTGACTTCTCGCGTGCTGCGTTCGCATCGAGCTTGAAACCGAACTTGTCGTGGAGCCGTGCATCGTTCGGTCCGCGAGCGACCTCGTTCTCGGCGACCATCAGCCATTCGACCACGTGTGCCATGTCCGCGGGGTCCGTCGGTAGCCATGCCTCGCCGCCCCACTTGCGCGCGATGTAGACCAGGATCGCCTGGCTATCGCGCAGCACGACGTCTCCATCGACGAATACGGGAAGCTCGCCGAACGGATTGAGGTCGACGACCGGGCTCTTCTTGTGATCTCCCGCGAGAAAATCGACCGGTATGATCTCCAGCGGCACGCTCACCAGAGCGCAGAGAAGGCGCACCTTGTAGCAATTGCCGGAAAGTTCGAGATCGTAAAGCTTTGGCATTGGTTCCCTCCGGCAGCGCGTTGCTTCGCTCCATATAGGGCCATCGACATTTCTGCGGCAGACGGTAAGTTTGAAAGACATTCTCTCGATAATCGGAAGGCTGTCGTGGACCGGCTGCGAGCCATGCGTGTATTCGTTGCAGTGGCGTCGGCCGGCAGTTTGTCGGCAGCGGCCCGCAAGCTCGGCCAGCCGTTGACGACCATCAGCCGCCAGCTGGCTCAGTTGGAAGACGAATTGGGCACCAGCCTCGTCGCCCGTACGACGCGGCGCCTCACCGTGACGGATGCCGGCCGGCTCTATCTCGAAACCTGCCGCCACGTGCTGGACGAGCTGACCGAGGTGGAAGAGCGTCTTGGCGGGCGGGACGATCGAATCAAGGGCGATCTCGTCATCACCGCGCCGGTCGTTTTCGGTCGCCTGCACGTGTTGCCGGTATTGGCCGGTTTTCTCGCGCGCTATCCGGAGGTCGACGCGCGGCTGCATCTCGTGGATCGCGTGATCGACCTCACGGAGGAGGGCATCGACGTCGCCGTTCGCATAGGGGCGTTGCCGGACTCGGCGCTTCTGGCGACGAAAGTCGGCGACCTGACGACGCTGACCTGCGCGTCACCCGGATACCTGCGGGAACGCGGCCGGCCGCGGGATCCCGGCGATCTCGTCACGCACGATTGCATATCGTTCGTCACGCTGGTCGGTGAGAAACGGAGCTGGAGCTTCAACAGCAGAACGCACGGCCGGCGCCTTGTGCGCATTCACGCGCGGCTGGCCGTGACGACGGCGGAGGCGGCCATCGACGCCGCGATTGCGGGCCTTGGTATCACCCGCGTGTTGTCGTACCAGGCGGCGCAATCGCTGAAGCGCAAAGCGCTGGTCACCGTTCTCGATGGCTTCGACGACACGAAGTCGCCGATCCAGGTCGTGCGCCGGGAGGTGCGTCGCCCAAGCGCGCAGGCCCGATTGTTTGCGGACTACGCGGCACGGGAGCTGCGGGCCAGGCTGAAATAGCAAGGCGGCGTGCGTTCGCTGCGCTAAAGCGGCCACGACATGATGATGAGTGGCGTGCCCAGGAGAAGGACCATCAGCGATAGCGGAGCGCCGAGCCGCCAGTAGTCGTTGAAGCGATAGCCGCCCGGGCCCATCACCAGCAGGTTGTTCTGAT
>JAKAXS010000502.1 GCA_021816505.1 Pseudomonadota bacterium | reverse complement strand
TTCCGATCTGTTGCTGCGCGATGTGAAGGAGCCAGAACTCTACGAGGCCGCGCTGACGGTGATGATGCGGCTGGTCTTCCTGCTCTCCGCCGAGGAACGCGGCCTGCTGCTCTTGGGTGACGAACGCTACGAGGCCAACTACGCGCTCTCGACCCTGCGCATGCAGTTGCGCGCCGAATCCGAGGAGATTCTGGAGCGCCGCTGGGACGCGTGGTCGCGGCTCCTGGCCATCTTCCGCGCCGTGTTCGGCGGCATCGAACACGAGAACCTGCGCCTGCCCGCACTGGGCGGCTCTCTGTTCGATCCGGATCGTTTTCCTTTCCTCGAGGGCCGCGCCAAGGGCTCCGACTGGCGCACCGACACGGCCAAGCCGCTGCCGATCGACAACCGCACCGTGCTGCTGTTGCTCGAGGCCATCCAGCAGTTCCAGGGGCGGACGCTGTCCTACCGTGCGCTGGATGTCGAACAGATCGGTTACGTCTACGAGGGCCTGCTGGAGCGCACCGTCAAACGTACCGCCGAGGTCACGCTGGAACTCGACGGCACCAAGAATGCCAAGGCCCCCTGGGTCAAATTGGCCGAGCTGGAGTCCGCCCGTCTCGACGGCGCCGAACGCCTCGCAGAATTGCTTCAGGAACGCTCCGGCAGTTCCGCCAGCCGTGTGCGCAACGATCTGGTCAAGCCCGTCGACGACACGCTTTCCGACCGCCTGCTGGCCGCCTGCCATGGGGACACCAAACTTCGTAACCGCATCAAGCCTTTTGCCCACCTGGTGCGCACCGATCCATGGGGTTATCCGCTGGTCTATCCCGCCGGGGCCTTCATCGTCACCACCGGCTCCGACCGGCGCGAGACCGGCACCCACTACACCCCGAAATCGCTCACCGAGGCCATCGTCACCGAGACGTTGACGCCGATCGTCTACGTGGGGCCGGCAGAAGGCACCCCGCGTGAGCAGTGGGCGCTGAAGTCGTCCGCCGAGCTGCTCGACCTCAAGATCTGCGACCCGGCCATGGGCTCGGGCGCCTTCCTGGTGCAGGCCTGCCGCTGGTTGGCCGATCGCCTGGTCGAGGCTTGGTCACAGGCCGAGGCCGCCGGAAGGACGGTGAACGTGGATGGCGATGTCTCGGATACGGCGGATGCCATGGAGCCGCTCCCCCGGGACACCGAGGCCCGTACCGTGATCGCCCGCCGCCTCATCGCCGAGCGCTGCCTCTATGGGGTGGACCTGAACCCACTGGCGGTCGAACTCGCCAAGCTCTCCATCTGGCTGGTGACGCTGGCCAAGGGCCGTCCGTTCGGCTTCCTCGACCATAACCTACGCTGTGGCGACAGCCTGCTGGGAATCCACTGGCTGGATCAGCTTACCGAACTCTCCATGACGCCGACTAGGAAAGGTCAGCAACGCCTGTTCGGGCAGAACATCAAGCGGGCGGTACACGAGGCGATCGAGTTGCGGCAACGGCTGCGAGCGATGCCGATTCGCGACATCCACGACGTCGAGGCGATGGCGCATCTGGACGCCGACGCACGTCGCAGGCTCGAAGTGCCGGAATGCATCGCCGATGCGTTCATCGGGGAAGTATTCGCATCAGGCGGCAATGGCGCAGCATTGGAGAACGCGCTGGCGTCGCTGGCCATTCAGGCTGGACAGGTCATCGATGGCGACCGGGATGTGCTCGCCTTGATGCGCCGGAGATCGGTCGCCGCGTTCTCGACCGATCTGCCCGCCGACAGACCCGCGCGTCGGCCCTTCCATTGGCCCTTGGAGTTTCCGGAGGTGTTCGCTCGCGAACGCGGCGGCTTTGACGGCATCGTCGGCAATCCGCCCTTTCTGGGCGGGCAGCGCATCACCGGCGTCGCGGGCACCGCCTTCCGTGATTGGCTGGTCGCTCACATCGCCGAAGGTCGGCGAGGCTCGGCTGATCTGGTCGCCTATTTCTTCCTGAGGGCTTGGAGTCTGCTGCGAGACGGTGGCGGTTTCGGGCTGCTCGCCGTCAACACCATCGCGGAGGGCGACACGCGGCAGGTCGGACTGGAGGCCATGGTCGGGGCGGGTGCCGTCATCCATGCTGCCTACCCGAACGAACCGTGGCCTGGAAAGGCGGCGGTCGTCACCAGCCGTGTGCATGTCCGCAATGGCGAGTGGCGGGGTGAACGCTCGTTGCTCGGGCGTCCGGCTCCATTCATATCGGCTTTCCTTTCCGATCGTGAGGAGTGGAGTCTCAAGCGGCTTGGGGCCAACAAGAACTTGGCATATCAAGGATCGAATGTGGTCGGTGTCGGATTCTTGCTTTCAGAGTCTCGCGCTCTTGGAATGATCGAATCAGATGGTCGCTGCCGAGAGGTTCTTTTTCCATACATCGGCGGTGAGGACATAAACACTCACCCGAAGCAAAAGCCGTCCAGATGGATCATCAATTTTTGGGATTGGCCAGAAGAAACAGCGAAGCGGTACAGCGAGCCATACGAGATAACGCTGGAGCTGGTTAAGCCGCAGCGAGAAAGTTCCGACGATAAATCAGCCAGTGGTCAGCGGCGGCGTGAAAAGTGGTGGCTGTATGGAGCTGACGGGAAGGAGCTTTATCACGCCATGGGACGTGGAAGCTCATTCAACCGTCACCCTGATGGTTGGGCAACCGCGAGGAAGGAGCCGCTGAACAGAATTATTGCTATTGCCAGAGTCAGCAAAACTGCGGCATTTTCGTTCCTGCCCGGAAACTATATTTACTCGGCGCAGCTTGTGGTCTTCCCGTCAGATGATGCAGCGATGCTGGCAATCCTGCAAAGCAATGTGCACCTGGCATTCGCATGGGCGATGTCATCGAAGATGAAAAGCGATCTTCGCTACAGTGCGACCGATTGTGTCGAGACATTCCCATTTCTGGTCGGTAAGTCACTGAGTGATTTGCGACTCGTCGGTGAGTCCTACAGCAAAGCTAGGGAATCGATCATGGGGGAAGCAGAGATTGGTTTGACCAAACTCTACAACCGCTTCCATACCGACAAGATCGGAA
>JAKAXS010000501.1 GCA_021816505.1 Pseudomonadota bacterium | reverse complement strand
TTCCGATCTCCTCCACCGGGTGGAGCCGCCCCTCGCTCTCAATGACAGGGGCCCCCATCAGCGCTGACAGGCGGGTCACATCAACCGTCGCCGACATCGCGAGCAGCCGCAGATCCGGCCGCAATACCCTCTGGGCATCGAGGCAGAAGGCGAGCGCGAGGTCCACTTCCAGCGACCGCTCGTGAACTTCATCGAGGATAACTGCGGCAATCCCCTCCAGGCCCGGGTCCTCCAGGAGACGGCGAACAAAGAGGCCGGCGGTGACGACCTCGATGCGCGTCCGTGAGGAAACGGCGCTTTCGAGGCGGGTGCGAAAGCCGATCGTCTCGCCCACCTGCTCGCCGATCAGGCTTGCCATGCGGCCGGCTGCGGCCCGTGCTGCCAGCCGGCGCGGTTCGAGCATCAAAATGCGACCTTGTTCCAGAGGCGCTGAACCGATCAGTGCGAGCGGGACGCAGGTGGTCTTGCCCGCGCCCGGCGGGGCTACAAGCACCGCATTGCTTTGCCCGCTAAGTGCTGAAAGCAGGCGCGGTAGACATTCCGTAACCGGAAGTTCAGGTGGCATGACTTGAAGCGGTGGCATGATCGGTGAACAAGAGGAAAGGGACAAAGCTTCGGAACCCCGCCGCGCATACCACGGCAACACGCAATTGGCTCAGTTTCTGGCCGCGCACCTCCTCTACGCCTTTGGTTGTGATCGCGCCATAGGGAAAGGTTGGGCCGGGAGCTTAGGCCCACGGCAAGGATTACTCGGCGATGAGTTTACCCGACCTGCCCAAATCGGCAGGGAAATTGGCAAATTTCTGCAGGTCATCACGGATGGTCAATACGACTTCGCCGTAATTCACGTGCAGGGCCGGCTTGTGGCCAAGGCTCGGAATGGTTGCCGAGAAGACATCGATCAGCCCGAATGTAGGGAGGTTCGTCATGATGTGACCACCACACCGCTTGCAGTATCTACGTTCACTCATCAAGGTCCTGGCAAAGCTCGCGATGCTGTTCGCGCCCTTGATAGGCTTGAATGGTGTTACGCGATGCTTCACGACCTAATCACCTCAATCCTAGCGCCCGCAGCCACGCATCGATCTGCCCGAACGCGTCTTGCTGCCATTATTGTTCGGTACGGTCGCCGAGAGCGTCCGTTTCCCGCACGAAGCGGCGGACACGGTCGGGTCCGTAGCCATCAACGTGGTCGAATTTCGATGCGATGAATCGGTAGCCGCGCTGGGCGCTCTTGTGTTCGAGCAGTGGTCGACGTGCCGCGGCTAGTGCTTCCGGGCCTCCCTCGAAATTGCGGACACAATAGTAGATGTCGTAGGCATCTTTCTGCTTCAGGCGATTTTGCAAGGCATGCCCTTCATCGCCAGCAGAGCCGGTATCGAGCAGACGGCGATTTCAATGCGGTTGAGTCCGCTGTCCGGCATCGAACCCTCGATCGCAACGAACTGATAAAAGTGTGTCGCCAACTCGGCCCCACCCGCTTTTTGGGTGGCAAAATCGGGAACCAGCGGCGGACTATTCTTCACGATGTCGACTTCGCGCGGCATCAAGACGTCCACTACGACATCGATGGGCGGTCCGCCATTGGTTGCAGCAACGGAGCACACGCGTGGAAGCGCGGAAGCCGGCGCGCTGTTCATAGCCGTGCGGCATCTCCTCAGTGTCGAGCAACAGCCACGGCACAGCGCCGCCGATAATGGCAAATTTCCCTCTGAAGCTGCCGAGGACTTGCCCAACTTCGATCAGGACGCTTTTGACCGCGGCTGTCGTGCGGTCGCCGTAGTCAGCTGCCGACTGCGGCTCTTGTGGCGTCGTTACGTCGGTCACGACAGCTTCTCCTGCCGCAGATGTTCGGCGGCTTCCTGTCCGCGTTCTCCGGAGAGCCAAAGATCGAGATAGGTCTGCACGGCGCTGGTGCAGATGACACCATTTGCCGGCTTGACCGTAGCGAGGAACAAGCCGGAATCCTTGGGCACGGTCACGACTACGTTCATGCCTTTCGGAGAAGATGAAAGCTTCAGGTTCTCCTTGAGCTGGTCGAATCCCGCATTGTCGGCGTAGAAATCCCGCATTGTCGGCGTAGAAATACTGCCTGCCGGTGCGCCCATATGGGGCGAGCCAATGCGCCGCCGAGAATGAGGCGAAGACCGCGTTACCGTGCGCCGACGGTACGGCAAGGAGATTGCGCGCGGCGTCCTCGAAGGCGCGGCCGGGTGGTAGCGCTTTGCGACCCGGGCGCCTTGGTCCCTGGAAAAGGTAAGTTGCCAAACCGAGCGCCGCTCCGATCCGGCCTGCCTCCGGGAGTGTGGCGCGTCGCAATTTTGGAACATGGACATTATGCAATGAAGGCCCGCGATTGAAGTGGAAGGCGGCCCTTCCTATCTTCAGCAAAGTAACCAGGGGGTGGGGCCTCATGCTGAGCATCGAACAACTGACACATGTCTATCCGGGCGGGGTTCGCGCGCTCGACAATGTCAGCCTGAAGATAAACCCGGGTATGTTCGGGCTCCTTGGGCCCAATGGTGCGGGCAAGTCGACCTTGATGCGCACCATTGCGACGTTGCAGGCGCCGAGCCAAGGATCGATCCACTTCAATGGGATAGACGTGATTGGCGAACCCGAAAAGCTGCGGCGGGTGTTGGGTTATCTGCCACAGGATTTTGGCGTATACCCTCGGGTATCGGCCTACGACATGCTCGAGCACATGGCGGTGCTGAAGGGCATCACCGGACGCGCAGAACGGCGCGATACGGTGGAAATGCTCCTGCAGCAGACCAACCTCTGGGCCGTGCGCAAGAAGGCGATCGCGGGCTTTTCCGGCGGCATGCGGCAGCGCTTCGGTATCGCACAGGCGCTGATCGGCCAGCCGCAACTTCTGATCGTCGATGAGCCGACGGCGGGCCTTGATCCGGAAGAACGAAACCGTTTCCTCAACCTTCTTGCCGAGGTGAGCGAGAGCGTGGTGGTGATCCTGTCCACCCATATCGTGGAGGACGTGGCGGAACTCTGCTCGCGCATGGCGA
>JAKAXS010000037.1 GCA_021816505.1 Pseudomonadota bacterium | reverse complement strand
AGTTCTGGAAGCCCGCATGCTCGCCGGCATAGCGGCCGGCGACTTCCCAGAAGTCATCCTCGCCCCAGCTTGCGGCGGCTGAAAATCCACCGAACGTCGGCGTGTCATAGCGTACGCCGTTCTGCACGATGCCGTTGCAATCTCCGCCGAAAGGCAGGTTCTGCGCATAGCAGAACGCGAGCTGTCCCCACGTCACGGCAGGATTGAGATCGCCGTCGCTGCGCAGGATGAACTGCGGGAAGCCCGCGAGGAACGTGTAGTTGTCGATCACCTGCGTCCCAGACTGATCGGTGAACATCGCCACGCTCTTGGCCGCGTGCCCCTGTTTGCCGACGCTGACCTTGCCCAGATCCTTGCTCTGCAGGAACCAGAACATCATCTGCGGATTGAAGCCCTGGTCGAAATTATCGCTGAACTGGTTGATCGCGTTTGTCGGCGTTCGACCCAGCGCATTGTCCGTCAGGTTCTGCAGCCGGATCATGAAGCCGCCAGTCCAGCCTGGCGAAATCACGGCCTGCCCGCCGAACTTCACATGGGACGCCTGCGTCGGCCCCATGCCGTGCAGGTAGGCGTTACGCTCTTCGCCATCGTCCCAGAACGTCAGCTCCTGCGCGATGTAGCCGGAAATCGTCAGAGAAACTTTTCGATTACCCTTGCGGGCAGTCGTCGCCTCCAGCTCGGCAATGCGCTCTTCCAGATCGGCGCAGCAATTGCCGCCTAGGTCAGCAGAATGCGTGTTGGACGCTGAAACAGAGATCGCGAGTGCGGCGGTTAGAGCCGTGAATATCGGCCGAAAATTCAGTGCCATCCAAAAGGTCCCCCCATAGGCAACGAATCGAGGCTATGGCGACCGCCTTGCCGAAAACTCAAACTAAGACGCACACGTAATAATTGCGTGCGGCCTGTGTCTTCCGTGCACTGCCTGTACCTCGTAGGGGGTGCGCAGCAAGACGCGTGCCGACCGGCCGCGTCGTTTCCCATCAGGAAACCTAGATCACCGACTTTTCTTGTCAGTAATTATTGTTGCCTAGTAGTTGACCGGTCGGATGACGGGGTATAGTGTCATTAATGTAGCCCAGTCTTTTACGGAGCCCAGCAATGTGCGGCATCGTCGGCCTCTTCCTCAAGGATAAAGCGCTAGAGCCAAAACTAGGCGCACTCACTGCCGAAATGTTAGGCACGATGTGCGACCGCGGACCAGACTCCGCGGGTTTCGCCGTCTACGGCGACAGTGCCAAAGGCAAGGCGAAACTCACGCTTCAGTCGCCGCGTCCGGACGTCGATTTCGCCGATCTGGAAAAGTCGCTCGGCAAGGCCATCGGCGCCGATGCAACGATCAACGTAAAGTCCACGCACGCCGTGCTTCTCGTCCCTGACGACAAGGTCGACGCGGCAAAGAGCGTGCTGCGCGCCTCGCATCCCTCGATCCGCATCATGGCGACCGGCTCGACGATCGAGATCTACAAGGAAGTCGGTTATCCGACCGAAGTTTCGAAAGCCTTCGATCTGGCCAAGATGAAGGGCACGCACGCCATCGGCCACACGCGCATGGCGACGGAAAGCGCCGTGACGACGATGGGCTCGCACCCCTTCTCCACCGGCTTCGACCAGTGCCTGGTGCACAACGGCTCGCTGTCGAACCACAACAACCTGCGCCGCCAGCTGATCCACGACGGCATGACGTTCGAAACCCAGAACGATACCGAGGTCGGCGCCGCTTACATCACCTGGCGCATGAACCAGGGCATGAACCTGGGCGAAGCTCTGACCAAGAGCCTGGATGACCTGGACGGCTTCTTCACGTTCGTCGTCGGCACCAAGAACGGGTTCGGCGTCCTGCGCGATCCGATCGCGTGCAAGCCTGCCGTAATGGCCGAGACCGACCAGTACGTCGCCTTCGGCTCGGAGTATCGCGCGCTCGTCAATCTGCCGGGCATCGAACAAGCCAAGGTCTGGGAACCGGAACCCGCGACCGTTTACTTCTGGGAACGATAAGCCATGCAGCGCCCCAACATTCGCACCGTGGATCTTTCGAAGACGACGCTGCGCGAACTGAACCAGGAACTCCACACGCTGAACTCCAGCACCGACGGTGCCTGGGAGATCCTCAACGCCCGCGGCTTCCACGCCGTCGCCGTCGGCGTCGACGCGCCCGTCTCGATCGATGTGCGCGGCAGCGTCGGCTACTACTGCGCCGGCATGAACAAGCAGGCGGCGGTTACCGTGCACGGCTCGGCCGGCCCGGGCATTGCCGAGAACATGATGTCGGGCAGCGTCCGCATCACGGGCGATGCCAGCCAGTACGCCGGTGCCACCGGCCGCGGCGGCCTGCTCGTGATCGAGGGCAATGCATCGTCGCGCTGCGGCGTCTCGATGAAGGGCATCGACATCGTTGTTCGCGGCAACATCGGCCACATGTCGGCCTTCATGGCGCAAAGCGGCAACCTCGTCGTCCTCGGCGATGCCGGCGACGCGCTCGGTGACTCGATCTACGAAGCGCGCCTGTTCGTGCGCGGCAGCGTCAAGAGCCTCGGTGCGGACTGCATCGAAAAAGAGATGCGCGAGGAGCACCACACCGCTCTCGCCGCCCTGCTCGAACGCGCCGGTATCACGGATGTGAAGACAAGCGAGTTCAAGCGCTACGGCTCGGCGCGCAAGCTCTATAACTTCAACATCGACAACGCGGATGCATACTGATGACGTACCACAATCCTCCGGTCACCCCGCGCAAGTCCGCCACCTTCGACGACTACACGCTGTCGGAGATCCGCCGTGCCGCTCAGACCGGCATCTATGACATCCGCGGCGCCGGCGCCAAGCGCCGCGTGCCCCACTTCGACGACCTGCTGTTTCTCGGCGCGTCGATCTCGCGCTATCCGCTCGAAGGCTATCGCGAGCGCTGCTCCACGTCGGTGACGCTGGGCACGCGCTTCGCCAAGAAGCCGATCGAACTGAAGATCCCCATCACCATCGCCGGCATGAGCTTCGGCGCGCTCTCGGCCCACGCCAAGGACGCGCTCGGCCGCGGCGCATCGCTGGCCGGCACGTCCACGACGACCGGCGACGGCGGCATGACGCCGGAAGAGCGCGGCCAGTCGAAGACGCTGGTCTATCAATACCTGCCCTCGCGCTACGGCATGAACCCGGACGACCTGCGCAAGGCCGATGCGATCGAAGTCGTGGTCGGCCAGGGCGCCAAGCCCGGCGGCGGCGGCATGCTGCTCGGCCAGAAGATCTCCGACCGCGTCGCCGAGATGCGCAACCTGCCCAAGGGCATCGACCAGCGCTCGGCCTGCCGCCATCCCGACTGGACCGGCCCGGACGACCTGGAAATCAAAATCCACGAACTGCGTGAGATCACCGACTGGGAGAAGCCGATCTACGTGAAGGTCGGCGCCACGCGGCCCTATTACGACACCGCGCTTGCCGTAAAGGCCGGTGCCGACGTCGTGGTGCTGGACGGCATGCAGGGCGGCACGGCGGCGACCCAGGAAGTGTTCATCGAGAACGTCGGCCTGCCCACGCTGGCTGCCATCCGCCCGGCCGTTCAGGCCCTGCAGGACCTCGGCATGCACCGCAAGGTGCAGCTGATTGTCTCCGGCGGCATCCGCAACGGCGCCGACGTCGCCAAGGCGCTGGCCCTTGGTGCCGACGCAGTGGCCATCGGCGTGGCGGCCCTCGTCGCCATCGGCGACAACGATCCGGCGCTTGAGGCCGAATACGCCAAGCTCGGCACCACCGCCGGCGCCTACGACGACTGGCATGAAGGCCGCGACCCCGCGGGCATCACCACCCAGGACGTGGCGCTGATGCAGCGCCTCGATCCGGTCAAGGCAGGCCGCCGTCTCGCCAACTATTTGAAGGTGATGACGCTGGAACTGCAGACCGTCGCCCGCGCCTGCGGCCACAACGACATCCACAATCTCGAACCGGAAGATCTCTGCGCGTTGACGATCGAGGCCGCCGCCATGGCGCGCGTGCCTCTGGCCGGCACGAACTGGATTCCCGGCGTTACCCAAGGCGGCCTTTAGTATTCCTCCTCTAGGACGCTAGGACCTGAGGCTGCTGCTCCCGCGGCAGCCTTTTTTCTTTTGTTGTGTAAGCCCCTAGGCCCCATTGGGCACTTCCGCGCACCCCGGGTTGAAGCGACTTGTCAGCCCCGCCAAACCTTTCTATACCGTGCCCAGCGCTCCCTTCGTCTATCGGTTAGGACGTCAGATTTTCATTCTGAAAAGAGGGGTTCGACTCCCCTAGGGAGCGCCAGTTTTATTGTAACCTGTCGTCCTCCGCTGCTCCCCAGATGGGACGGGCTCGAGCCGCAGGTGGCCACATGACCTCAAGCCACAATGACCTAGAGCAACTGCTCCTCAGTGCAGGTCGACTTGCTGCCAGCAAAGATCAAAGTGAATGGCGAGGTCCGCATCCGCGAGGGATGGCCTCATCTCAAGCCCGAACGCACCAAGCAAGCCTAGCTCCACTTCGCCCTAGGCATCACCGCGCACCGTGCCGTCTCCCACAGCAACGCTCTTCTGCGGCGTGCGCCACTCCTGCAGGCGCTGGAAGACGACGTAGAGCATCGGGATCAGGAAGATGCCGAAGATCGACGCCGCGAGCATGCCGAACAGCACCGGTACGGCGACGGCAATCATGCTGTCGGCACCCGGGCCGTTGGCGATGACGAGCGGGATGAGGCCCATGATGAAGGCGAAGCTGGTCATCATCACCGGCCGGAAACGCAGGCGCGCGCCGTCGACTGCGGATTCCAACAGCGTGTCGCCCGCCTCCCGGCGCTCGATCGAGAACGCGACGATCAGGATCGCATTCTTTGCAGCGAGCGCCACCAACACGACGAGACCGATCTGCGCGTAAAGCGTGAAGCTCATGCCCAGCAACCACAGCGACGCAATCGCTCCCAAGATCGCAACGGAGACGGAAAGGATCACGGGGATCGGCACCATCCAGCTTTCGTAGAGCGCGACCAGGAACAGGTAGGCGAACACCAGCGCCAGCCCGAGCACGATGACCGTTTGCCCTGCGGATTCGATCTGCTCGCGCGCCTGCCCCGTCCACTCGTAGGCGTAGCCCGCCGGCAGCGTCTCGCTTGAAACCTGCTGCATCGCCGCGATTGCCTCACCCGGACCGCGCCCCGGCGCAGCCCCGCCGTTGATCGAGATCGCACGATAGTTGTTGTAGCGCGTCAGCGTACGCGGGCCGACATCGAGGTGCGCCTCGGCGATACTCGACATGGGTGTCATCTCGCCGGCCGCGTTCTTCACATAGATGGCGGATATGTCGGCGATGGCGGCGCGAAACTTCGACTCGGCCTGGATACGTACGGTCCACGTGCGGCCGTAAAGATTGAAGTCGTTGACGTAGTAGCCGCCCAGCGTGGCTTGCAGCGCCGCGAACACGTCGGAAAGCGTGATGCCCAGCGCCCGCGTCTTGTCACGGTCGATATCCAGCCGCACTTGCGGCGTCTCGGCTTCGAACGTCGAGAACACGGCAGCCAGTTCGGGCTTCTGGTTCGCCGCGACGATGAGACCACGCATGGTCGCCGCCATGTCGGACGCTTTCTGACCCTGCAGAGCCTCCAGCACGTATTCGAAGCCGCCGACCTGACCCAGACCGGAAATGGCAGGCGGATTGAGCGCGATGATGTTTCCGTCAGGAATGGTCGAAAGGGCGCCGGTCAGCCGCCGTGCCACCACGGTCGAGTGCATGTCGGGCGCGGTGCGTTCCTCGTAGTCCTTCAAGCGAATGAACATCACGCCGCCGTTCGACGCGGAGCCGCCGCCCAGGAAGTCGAGGCCGAGAATGGTGGTAACCGCCGAAACCGCCGAATCCTTGCGGATGATCTCCGCCGCCTTGTTGGCGGCATCGGACGTGCGGTTGAGCGAGGCGCCCGCAGGCAAATTCACCACCGTGATGATGAAGCCCTTGTCTTCGTCGGGAAGGAAGCCGGACGGCGTCTGCTGGAAAAGAACGAAGACTGCCGCACCGATCGCCAGAAGCGCCACGACGCTCGCCAGCGACACCGCGACCAGGCGGCGGACGACCGCCGCATAGCCGTCCGCGATCTTGTCGATGCCCGACGTGATCGCCTTCATGAACCCGACCGGATGGCCCGGCCGCAACAGCATCGTGCACAGCGCCGGCGTCAGCGTCAGCGCGTTGATGGCGGAGATCACCATCGCCGCCGAGATCGTCACCGCGAACTGCCGGAACAGCACGCCGGACGAGCCGGAGAGAAACGCTACGGGCACGAACACCGACAGCAGCACCAGCGTGATGGCGATCACCGGCCCGGCGATCTCCTGCATCGCCTTGCGCACGGCATCTGCCGGCGCCAGCTCGGGATGCTCGTGCATGATGCGCTCGACGTTCTCGACGACGATGATCGCATCGTCGACGACGATACCGATGGCCAGCACGAGCGCCAACAGCGAGATCGTATTCGCGGAGTAGCCCATCGCCAGCAGCACGGCGAACGTGCCGATGATTGCGACCGGCACCGCGATGAGCGGAATGATCGTCGGCCGCAATCGTCCCAGAAACACGAAGACGACCAGCGCCACGAGCGCGAACGCCTCAAGCAGCGTCTCCACCACCTTCTTGATCATCGAGGAGACGAAGTCCGCCGTGTTGTAGACGTAGGCGAACTTCACGCCGGGCGGGAAGCGGGACTGCAGCTCATCCAAGCGCTTGGACACCGCTTCGGCGACGCTGACGGCGTTGGCGCCGGGCGAGAGATAAATGCCGACGGGCGCAGCGGGCTTGCCTTCGTAGCGCGCTTCGCTATCGAACGAGGCGCCTTCCAGTTCCACGCGCGCGACGTCGCGAACCCGCACGGACGAACCGTCTCCGGCCGCACGCACGATGATGGCGCCGAACTCGTCCGTCGTGGCGAGACGGCCCTTCGTCGTGATCGTCAGCTGCAGACGCTGATCCGGCGACAGCGGTGCCGCACCGACACGGCCGGCAGCCGCCTGGAGGTTCTGCGACTGGATCGCCGCGATGACGTCCTGCGCCGACAGGCCAAAGTTCGCCAGCTTCTGCGGATCGATCCAGATGCGCATGGCGTAGTCGCGCGCGCCGAAGATCGATGCTTCACCCACGCCCGGCACGCGCTTGATCTCGTCCAGAACGTTCAGCGTGACGAAGTTGGAAAGGAAGAGACCGTCCTTGTCGCCATCCGGCGAGTAGAACAGGAACACCTGCAGCAGATCGGTCGAAACCTTGGCGATGGTCAGGCCGGTTCGACGCACCTCTTCCGGCAGCTTCGGCGTGGCGAGGCTGGCGCGGTTCTGCACGTTCACGGTGGCGATGTCGGGATTGGTACCGAGCAGGAACGACACGGTCAGCGAATACGACCCGTCGTTGGCCGACGTCGACTTCATGTAGCGCATGCCGGTCACGCCGTTGATGGCGTTCTCCAGCGGCTGCGCGATGCTGTCCTCCACCGTCTGCGCGTCGGCGCCCGCATAGGACGCGCTGACACGGACGGTCGGCGGCGCGATTTCAGGATACTGCGCCACCGGGATGACGCGCATCGCGATCAAACCCGCCAGCGTCATCACGATGGAGATCACCATGGCCAGACGCGGCCGGCGAATGAAGACGTCGAATATCATGGCCGACGCTCCATTATTTCCGCAGCACGTCGGCTTCGGGCTTCATCTCGGTGGCCTCGACGGTCACGCCCGGCCGCACCTTCTGGTGCCCGCTCACGATCACGCGATCGCCCTCGGCCAGTCCCTCGGCAACGACCACGCGCGAACCGTGCTGCGCACCGGCCTTGATACGCCGCGTCTCCACCTTGTTGTCCTTGGTGACCGCCAGCACATACGCACCCTGCTGATCGAGCAGCAGGGCGGCCTGCGAGATCATCAGCTTGAGATCGGGCTCGCGCGCCGTCACGCTGACGCCGACGATCTGCTGATCGACGAGCAGCCTGTCGGGATTGGGAAACGATGCCCGCACCGTCACCGTGTCGGTGCCGGCGTTCGTCTCGACGTCGGCGAACTTGATCTCGCCGTCATGGTTGTACGAGCTGCCGTCCGGCATTTTGAGGCGCACGACGACGCTGTCGGCCTTGATGCCTTCGCGCCGCACTTCCAGCAGGACGCGCTGCGGCACCGGGAAAGCGACGTACATCGGATCCTGCCGCACCAGCGTCGCCAGCGGATTGCTGCTCGGGCCCACATACTCACCGACGGAGTAAGTCGCGCGCCCCGTGCGCCCGTCCATGGGCGCGCGTATCTCGGTGTAGCCCAGGTCCAGCTGCGCCTTGCGGACATTGGCTTCCTGTCCTTCCGCTGCGGCACGGGCTTGCGACAGTTTGGAGATGGCGTCATCGAGTGTCGCGCGAGACGAAGCGCCTGTCTCCGCCAGCGGCTTGATGCGATCGTAAGTCTGCTGCGCCAGTTCTTGCGCGGCCTTGGAGTTCGACAGGTTCGCCTGCGCCAGAGACAGCGCGGCCTCGTAGGGCTCCTTCTCCAGGGTGAATAGAACCTGGTCCTTCTTGACCTCGGCGCCGTCCTCGAACCCGCGGCTGTTCAAGAAGCCGTCGACACGCGCCCGGATCGTCACCTTGTCGAACGCCTGCACGCGGCCGAGATACGTCTGCTCATCAGAAGCGTCGCGTGTCTGCGCGGTTTCGACAAACACGCTCGGCGGAGGAGGATTTGCCTGCTTGGCTTGCTGCGCCACTGCGGAATAAGAGAAGGCACCTAAGGCGACGCCAACCGGGAGCAGCGCTGAAAAGCTTGCTCGCAACATGCTCCGTACGCGCTCATTCACGCCCCGTTGAACCGCCACGCTCGCCCTCCGCCATTCCACTGTCGCGGCTACGGTAAGATCGTTTGACGACTAGAGCAAGAAAAGCTCCTCGACCGCGCCGACGGCGAAGGATCACGCCTGCCGTTCCGGGTCAACCGGCATTCGCTAGTATGCCAGGTCGACACCCTGCTTGCGCAGATCCGCCTCGATCTCCTTGCGCAGCATCATGATGTCGTTCACGCGTTGCGCGCGCAGCTCGGTCACCTCCCGCTCCGTGAACGGCGACGCGTCCGCGGGGCGATCGTTGTGGCCCCAGGTGTCCATGATGTAATTCAGCAGATCGGCGGACTCCTTGGCGCCCAGACCAGAATTCGCCAACCCCGGCACGTGAACGAGATAGAGCCGTCCTTTCTCATGACGGAGAAAATGCCCGGCGACCCCCGGTATCGGCGGGATACCACCGAGTTTAGATCCCGTACCATCCAGCAGATGGCAACCCGAGCAGTGCAGCTTATAGGCGATGCGCGGACTTTCCGCCGCGAAGGCGCTGCCGCCGAGCAGGATTGCCGCGCCGACGACAATCGCACCGACTTCCAATCGCCGTGACATCTAGCGCCTAGCCCCCATCGGACACTTCGACGATGGCAGCGACGGTGCAGTGGTACATCGTGCTGCTGTCGTTGGCCATGCACCAGTTGATGTCGTTGTGCACGCCCATGCGATAGCCGGGACGCTCACGGAGATTGTTGTTGCACAAGCAGCGTCCGCAGGACGTGCGACCGCAACAATCGTTATAGGTGATGAGGTAAGACTTGTTGTCCTTGGGATTCTGGCAGGTGCCGACCCAGGTGACTTTCGATACGTCGGTACCAGGTGGACAGGTGGACAGCGAACCGCCGCAGCACGAGCAGAGGTAGCCGTCGATGGCGCAATAGCGCCAGTACTCGCATGCTGCGTCGGTAACGTCCTCAGCCGCCATTGCACGTCCGCCGCTGCGATCGAACGGAAGCATCGGGATCACGGCCCCGCCGACCATCGCCTGGCCCAATCGCGTGATGAAGCTGCGGCGGCCGATGGCCTGCGCTGCGACACGGCTCAACGTCTCCGACCGTCGGTCGATCATGTCTGTGAGCCGAGTGAATGTGCGAACTTTCATGTCTGCGCCTCTCCCCTACTGGTCTGCTCACGCGTGGCTGTGTGTGTTGTTGAGGTAGCCCTGGATCGACGCAACGCCGAGATCCTTGGCATTGAACAGGCTGTCCAGCTGCTCCCGATTGTTGACGAGGCCCTTCGCGCGAACCACACCCTCACCATCGATCAGCACGGCAAAGGGCAGCCGCGAAACCTTGAAGGTCATGCCGAGATCCGTGGACAGGACGTACGGGAAATCAGTCAGCTGCCGCTCCGCTATGAAGCGCCGTTGCGCGGTCTCGTCTCCGTCACTCGCCAGGATCACGTCGAGCCACTTGCTCTCGGCAGCCTGCGTCGACCTCAAGACCGGAAGCAGCTTCTTGCAGACCGGGCAGGTCGGCGAGAGGAAGAACAGGAGCTGTGAACGCCCAGTTCCCCCGGCAATCGACACGCTGTTGCCCGTCAGGCTGGGAAGCAGAAACGTACGGCTCGCCTCGCCGACCTTCGGACCGGAGTCGGTGACCAGCGCACCCATAGGCGCGACGCGCTCGAACAGCACGCCGACCTGGCGGGTCAGTGCGAAAAGCGCGAGCGCGAGACCCACCACCAGAAACCACAGAAGAACGACCGCTACCGTCAGACCGTCCATTAGTGAACCTCGCTATGAATGCTTGAACGCAGAAAGCGAATATGTCCGGCCGTGCGCACGATGTGTTCGATGGCCTCGAACAACAGCCATGCGGCAAGTACCGCTACGGGAACAATGACAAGGTCAGTCCAGGTCATCGATCTCCCGGATGGCAGCAGCGTCAGCGCCATCAACAGACCGATCAACAGGACGTTGCGAACGACGAGCGACCATGACAACTGGTCGATCGGCCCTCCGCAACCGCAACTGATCTCCGTTCGCCCTTGCATGAGCGGCGCGACCATCGCCACTGCGTAAATGCAGAGGAGTCCGGCACCAGCCACCGCCGCGAACGGCCGTGACGCCTCCGGCAAGAGCCCGATTGCGACGACCGTCTCCAAACCGATCAGCAGCGCAGCGGCCGGCACCAAGACGGCGTCGGGCAAGATGCGATAGTCAGACATCACGCCCGTGAACACCAGGAACTGCGAAACCTTGTGCCAGGCCGCGCGCGCGAACAGCAGTGCCAGGAAACCGGCTGCAGCGGTTGCAATCAGCGGATCGATGACCATTGCCTCTGGCATCAGTTCGACGCCTCGATCTGCGTGGCGGTCTCGCCGACCTTCACCGAGCCGCCAACCGTTACCGCATTCGCGGCTGCGGGATCGGCTGTAATCTTGACCACGCTTGCCTCGAGCGGATTGATTCCGAACATCGGGCCGCCCGCCAGGGAGATCGTGAGCGACGTCAACGGCGGCGACTTCGTCCGCGCCGTCACCTTTTTCGCCTTGAGATCGACGGACCAGATCTCCTCGCTCGGGAACTTATGGCTTCCTTCAGCACCCTTCGAGTGCATCAAAACGTAGGCCATGCCTGCTTTGGCATCGACGGCAAACGGCTGGTAACCGCCGGGGCGCCAGTCTCCCTCGACGCCGTCCGCTATCGGGAAGGAGTCGACCTTCGCGGGCTTCTCGCCTTCAAGCGACATGGTGAAGATGTGTCCCTTGAACGAGATAAAGCGATAGGTCTCGCCATCGCGCTCACCGTGAATGAACAGCGCATCCTCATCGACATCGAAAATCTTGTCGCCGCCAACGCGGGTTCCATCGGTTCCCGCTTGATTCAAGGTGTATGTGGCGAAGGTTCCATCGCCGCAGATCGTCGACACCCGTTTGGGCGACGTGATCGACGGGTAGGTGCCGTAGCATCCAGCCGCCTGAAGTTCGGCCGTGGTCTTCTTCGTCAGATCGACCACGGCTATCGAAGTCGCCGGCGTTGCATTCTGGATGAAGAGAAACTTTTCATCCGACGAACTGCTGATCAGCGGACGATACGTAATCGGCATCGCGCGCTTCTGCGGAATTTCGAATTCGTCGACGATCTTCAGCGTATTCGCATCGTGAACGACGATCGCGTCCGTACGCTTGCCCCGCGTCAACCGATCGTAGAACGTCGTGGCGACGTAGAGCTTTTTGGACTTCTCTGGCGCATGAAATACACCAAGAAATCCCAGCTCGACCATGCCGCGAACATCGAGCTTCTCTCCGTCGAGAATATAGACCCGGCCGTCGACGACATGATTGACCGCGAGGTCGATCAGGTAGACTCGCTTGAGATCATCCGGAAGCGTGTTGACCGTGATCTCCTCCGGCCCAAGCTCTTGCGCCTGGGTGACGCAAGGCAGCATCAACATCGACGCTCCGGCTAACAGCAGGTGGGACAGGCGCATGAAACTCTCCCCATTTCGTTTGCTCGGCTGAACGCTACAGACCGCTCCAGCTTCGAGCTATTGGAATCCTGGCGCGAGATCG